>CALMMO010000503.1 GCA_937868455.1 uncultured Marmoricola sp. | reverse complement strand
CGTGGGCGACACCACCGGGCTGATCTTTGACATCTCTGGCTTGCTCAGCGCTGCGTCATCGACTGCCGAGGAACTGGCATCGCAGGTCAGCGATAACGAGGAAATTCGCAACGTAGTACACGGCCTCGAGCAGCAGTACGACGCGTTCCACCAAGCCGGCGCTGACAACCTCTTGGCAGAAGAACAACCCATCCCCACTGGTGATGAGTTGGGAGCCCAATTTGAGCAGTTCCTGGCCGGCCTAGATGACGATGGGACTGATCGCTGATGCCGGGCACAGTGCGAGAACTCCTTGAAATCCTTGATCTCGAGGCGATCGAAGACAACCTCTTTCGCGGCAAGCAACCCGACACCTTGCTCCAGCGGGTCTTCGGCGGGCAGGTGGCTGCTCAAGCAGTGGTCGCAGCCGCGCGCACAGTCGAAGAACCATTCGTGCCGCACTCGATGCACTCCTACTTCCTGCGCCCAGGCGACACCTCGGTGCCGATCGTCTATGACGTGGAGAAACTGCGTGATGGCCGCACGTTTGGCACTCGCCGGGTGGTGGCCCGCCAGCACGGTCGCCCGATCTACTTCATGACCGCCAACTTCCAGGTGCCCGAGGACGGCCTCGAACACCAAGACCCGATGCCTGAGGTGGCACCTCCCGAGGAGTGTCTGGACTTCGCCGAACTCTCTCGTCGGCGCTCGCGGGCACTGTCAGAAGAGTGGGAGCGTGAGTGGGCGGCACTTGAGGTCCGTTGGGCCGGCGACTCACGTCCGGGCGGTCCACTAGAGAGCAGCGAGCACCCGGCCCGGCAACGCTTGTGGATCAAGACCAATGGCGTGTTGCCGGACGATCGGCTTACACATGTGGCCGCGTTCTCCTACGCCTCTGACATGACGTTGTTGGGGGCGACCTTGGTTCCGCACGGCTTCCGGGTCACCGAACCTCGCATGCAGTCGGCTTCACTAGATCACTCGATGTGGTTCCATCGGCCATTTCCTGCAGATCAGTGGTGGCTCTATGACCAGGTCTCGCCATCAGCGTCAGGCGGGCGTGGGCTCGCAATCGCCCGGGTCTTCACCCAATCTGGTGAACTCGTTGCCTCGGTTGCTCAAGAGGGCCTGATCCGGGTGCGCTCCGACTCCTCCAGCTAGTCCAAATTACGCGCGTGTAGTTCCTGATCAGGGGTTATGCCTGCTGCAAACCGCAGTTACAGTTGTTAACTCATGTGACTAATGGTGCAGGAGTGAACTGTGGGATTTCGGGCGAGCGTGGTGGCTCTGGCACTGACGTTGCTGGGTATTGCCTCACCAGCGCAGGCTGTAGCCACGATCGATCCGGCGACCGGCCCCAACTTCATGATGCCCTTTGCATGTGGGGAAGCCTGGAAGGGCACCTCTCGTGCCTGGCATAGCCCAAGTTCGCTGGCCATCGATTGGAATGCGCCCGATGACGAAGGTCATCCGGTGCTAGCGGCTGCCAGCGGCACGGTCACGAAGGTCGTGTTCGGCACCACTTCCTACGGGATTTATGTCGTGATCGACCACGGGGCCAACACCAGCACCCTCTACGGTCACCTCCAAACGACGTGGCTCTCGGTCGGCCAGCGCGTTGAACAAGGGCAAGCCATCGGCTTGCTAGGCAGCACTGGGAATTCGACAGGCCCACATCTGCACTTTGAAGAACGCTTGGGCAGCACCGTGGTGCCGGCCTACTTTGCCCGGACACTGTGGAAGATGGGGTCGGTGGCCACCTCCACCAACTGTCCCGATCAGCCCATCACGGGGGACTGGAACGGCAACGGGGTCACCGACCTTGGCGTCGTACGCCACAACCCCGACGGGGTCACCGTGGTGCAGCGATTCCCTCGCAAAATTGTCACCGTGCCCTTCGGCAAGCACTGGGACTGGATTCGCACCGGTGACTGGGACGGCGACCGGCGCTCCGACCTCGCCCTGCGACCAGCAAGTACGACGTCGTGGTCGCTGCGCTCGCCAGATGGTGCGGTGAAGTCCATGACCTACGGTTCGGTGCCGACCATCCCGTTGACCGGCGACTGGGACGGCGATGGAATTTCTCAAGTGGGTGTGTGGCGCCCCGACCTGGCTCGATTCGCGCTGAGGGCCAAGTCAGGCACGAGTCGCTACATCAGTTTCGGCTCGGTGAGCAGCATCCCGGTGACCGGCGACTGGGATGGCAACAAGGCCACCGACGTCGGCGTCTACAACCAAGCGAACGCGACGTTCTTGCTCCGCGCTGGTGACGGTGGAGTGAGCACTGTCCAACTCGGCGACATCGGTTCGGTGCCGCTCACAGGTGACTGGAACGGTGATGGCATCACCGACGTCGGGGTATGGAACCCTGCCAACGCCACCTTCACGTTGCGGTGGGTGCCCAAAGGAACGCAGCAAGCGCAAACCAAGCAGGTTGTGTTCGGTAACTCGCGTTAGCGTGCAAACCCGGCCAGGTGGGCGCCACCATCGCCAGGCCGGTTGAGTCCGAAGGCGACGCCTTCAGAGTCAACTCGTGACCCAAACTCCACTCGGCTAGGCAAGAAGATCGGTCGTTTAAAGACTGCATCGACCTCGGCTGCGACGGGCACGCGCGATTCGATGGTCGCCACGCATCTGGCCAGGCTCCACATGCCATGGGCAATCTGCTGCTTGAAGCCGAATGCCTTGGCGCTGAGCGCAAACAGGTGGATGGGGTTTCGATCTCCAGATACCGCAGCGTAAGTACGTCCCAGATCGCCTGGGAGCTTCCACTCGATGCCGCTGCCCGGCACCTCCTCAGGTCCCGCGATGTGCGCAGCCTCCGGGTGCGGCCGCCCAGGGCGCAAATAGGTTGAGACCTCGTCCCACACCACCTCGCCCTCAGACTCAACAGAGGTGAGCATGTCGTAGACCAAACCCTTGGGGTGCTCGCGTTGGTTGGTGGCCCGCACCGAGACATCAAATGACTCATTCGGCAACAGCGCTCGTCGGGCACGGATCACGTTGCGCACGTGCACCTGTCCGATGGGGGCGTGAGGAAAGGCCGGGTCGGTCATCAACATCATCGTCAGCCCAAAGCCGAGCAGGTGCGGGTAGGTCATCGGCAGCGACTCTCGACGTACAAATCCGCACACCTCGCGGTAGCGATCCACGTGGGCCGAATCGATCTCAACGCCGCGACGCACCAAAGTGAGGTCGGGCAGTTCCTTGCCAGTCTTGGCGATGCCGGGCAGTGAATTAGCACCTGGCAGCCCCGAGAGCCCCGCCCGCAGGAAGACGCCAGGACCAGCGGGATCGTGGTCGACGACTCGCATGCTCATCTCAGGCGCCCAACATCATCTGGCCACACACGCGCACCACGTTGCCGTTAACCGCGGTTGACCCAGGGGAGAGGTACCACGCCACGGCTTCAGCCACATCGACTGGTTGCCCTCCTTGGCTCAAGGCGTTGAGCCTGCGACCAACCTCGCGGGTCATCAACGGCACTGCAGCGGTCATCTTGGTCTCGATGAAGCCGGGTGCCACCGCGTTGATCGTGATCCCGTCGCGGAGTTCGTGAGCTAGCGAGTCGACTAGGCCAATCACGCCGGCCTTGGAGGCGGCGTAATTGGTTTGGCCCACATTGCCGGCGATGCCCGCGATCGAGGAGACCCCCACAATGCGCCCATTTGGCCGTAGCACTCCAGATGTGAGGAGTTCACGGGTGATGAGTTCAGGGGCAGTGAGGTTCACGGCTATCACCGAATCCCAGCGGGCTGCATCCATATTGGCGAGTCGCTTGTCGCGGGTGATGCCAGCGTTGTGCACGATCGCATCGAGTCCGCCGTGTCGCTCTTTGAGCTCGTGTGCGATCCGCGCTGGCGCATCGGGCGCAGTGATGTCGAGGGTCAGGTAGTCACCGTTGATGGCCTCGGCGAGGTCCTTGAGGTCACTTGCGGCTTGAGGTACGTCGATGCCAACGACCGTGGCGCCATCACGGTGCAGCACCCGAGCAATCTGCTCTCCAATACCGCGAGCTGCCCCAGTGACGACCGCGACCTGGCCTGCCAGTGGCGTGTCGACATCGAAGGCTGCGGCTTGGGTGGTCCCGGTGGCGCCAATGCGGATGACCTGGCCGCTGACATAGGCCGACTTTGGTGAGATCACGAAGGCGAGGGTGGAGTCGATGGCCGCCTCGGCACCGTCGGCGACCAAGATCAAGGTCGCTGTGGAGCCACGGCCAACCTCTTTGCCCAGGGAACGCGTGAAGCCTTCGAGTGCGCGCTGGGCCACTCGCTCAGAGCCGTGGCACTGCTCCGGGAGTGAGCCGACAACGATCAATCGAGCGCACGAGTCCAGCGAACGCATCACGGGGCCAAAGAACTCGCGCAGCGCATGCAGGTCAGCAGCACTTCGCAGACCAGTGGCGTCAAGGATCAGGGCCTTCACACGCTCGCCGTCGTGAGTGGCCAGGTGATCGACGCCGAAACCCTCAAGTGCGGCCCGGATGTGATCAACAACGCGACCAGCGCCACCGACCACCACGTTCCCGCGAACGATCGGGGACCCAGCGCTCCATCGATCCAAGACAACCGGATCGGGGAGTCCGAGGTTCTTGACCAGCAATTTGCCGATCGCGCTAGTTGAAAATGCCTGATAGCGGTCGCTCATGGTTCACCTTTACTCGCGGGTAGACGCACCGGACGTTAGTAAGACCAAGCCCCAGAGTCCATGGATGGTGACGCGCCCCTCATAGGCGGCCAAAAACGCAGTGAGATGCCCCTCAGTTTGTAGCTAGGTCGTGGTTTCGCTAGCCAAGATGTGACGACACCTCACCAGGAGAACTTTTCATGCCCACACCTCGTGCCTCGAAGACCAAGGTCGCCGTACTCGGTGGAAATCGGGTGCCCTTTGCCCGCTCCAACAGTGCCTACGGCGACGTGAGCAACACCGAGTTGCTGACCGCGGCCCTCGACGGCCTCGTGGAGCGATTTGGTCTTGAAGGCGAGCAGATCGGCGAAGTGGTCGCAGGTGCAGTGCTCAAGCACTCTCGCGACTTCAACCTCACTCGCGAATGTGTGCTCAACACACGACTAGCCGCATCGACGCCTGCCACCGACGTTCAGCAAGCGTGCGGGACTGGCTTGCAGGCCGCGATGCACGTTGCGGACAAGATTGCGCTCGGCCGGATCGAGAGCGGCATTGCCGGAGGCACCGACACCGCTTCTGATGCTCCTGTGGCCATCTCGGAGAAACTGCGTCGCAAACTCATTTCAGTCAACGCGGCCAAGTCCACCTCCGGGCGCCTCAAGGCACTGGGTGCCATCCGCCCCGGTGATCTGGGCGTTGAGATCCCGCGCAACAGCGAACCTCGCACCGGCATGTCGATGGGGGACCACGCAGCGCTGACCGCGATCGAATGGCAGATCACCCGCGAAGCTCAAGACGAGTTGGCTGCTGCCTCGCATGCCAACTTGGCGAAGTCCTATGAGTCGGGTTGGCACGATGACCTGATCACGCCGCTTCGCGGGCTCACTCGTGACGAAAACTTGCGTCCGGACACGTCAGTTGAGCGGCTAGCAGGCCTCAAACCGGCCTTCGGCAAGGGCTCAGCGGCAACCATGACTGCGGGCAACTCCACGGCTCTCACCGATGGTGCGGCTGTGGTCTTGATGAGTTCCGATGCCTGGGCCAAGGCCCACGGCATCAAGCCCTTGGCCTACCTCGTCGATCACGAGACCTCGGCTGTTGACTTCGTGCATGGCGGTGAGGGGTTGCTTATGGCGCCGGCGTACGCAGTGCCGCGGATGCTTGCTCGCAACGGACTGAGCTTGCAGGACTTCGACTACTACGAAATCCACGAAGCCTTTGCCTCCCAGGTGCTCAGCACCCTCAAAGCGTGGGAGGACCCGGTGTTTTGCCAGCACCGACTGGGCCTAGAGCAACCATTGGGAGCCATCGACCGCTCGAAACTCAACGTCAATGGATCATCGTTGGCCGCCGGGCACCCGTTTGCCGCCACCGGCGGGCGCATCATCGCCAACCTCGCCAAACTGTTGGCCACCAAGGGCAAGGGACGCGGATTGATCTCGATCTGCGCTGCCGGTGGTCAAGGTGTCGTGGCGATCTTGGAGCGCTAAGACACCCCAAAGGGTGCTTTGAGAGTTTCTAACGTGTCAGTGTGTTCGGCGCTCTTGTCGTGGCGATAACCCAACACCCGGGCGAACCGCAAGGCGACGCCGCCGGGGTAGCGACGACTGCGTTGGAGTCCGTCGATGGCAATCTCAACGACCTGCACTGGTTCGACGTAGACAACGTGGCCTTCGCGATGGGTTTCTAGCTCCAAGAAGCGCGCGGTCTGCCAGGCCAACATTGCGTCGGTCATGCCCTTGAATGTCTTTCCGACCATCACAAACCCATCGTCGGTGCGTGCGCCGAGATGGATGTTGGACAAATGTCCGCGGCGACGCCCTGAGCCCCACTCGACGGCCAAGACCACGAGATCGAAGGTGTGACGAGGCTTCACCTTGATCCAGCCGGCGCCGCGCCGACCCGCCTCCCACGGGCCATGCAACGACTTGACCACAACGCCCTCATGCCCGGCCTCGAGAGTGGTAGTCCACACAGCTTCGGCCTCGTCGTGTGTGCTGACCACTTGGCTAAATGGGCGCTGCGAATCCGGCACCACCTGCTCGAGCCTGACTCGTCGCTGGGCAAGACTCTGGTCATGCAGG
>CALMMO010000502.1 GCA_937868455.1 uncultured Marmoricola sp. | reverse complement strand
TGCGACCCTGCTCTACGTGCAGTTCCACAAACGCTTCCACGTCTGCCAGCCACGGTGTGATCGGCTGTGATGGGTCCAGACCTGAGCGTTCGAGGGCATCGCCAAAACGAGTGCCGGAGCGGTCTTCCAAAGCCAGCGCAGCCTCGAGTGTGGTGACCCCGGCGCTGATCCTTGAGCCCAAGCAGGCGATCGGGAATCGGGAGCCTTCTTCTTCCACGAAGACCGAAACGCCCACGCGCTTTGTCGGCTGCACTGATCGCGCCCGGAGCACGTCGATTGCTGCGAGTGCCGAGACGACACCTAGTGGGCCGTCGAAGGCACCGCCATCTAAAACGGAGTCCAGGTGCGATCCCGCCACGACCGCCGCGCCTTCGGAGCCGTTGGGTTCCCACCAGGCGATGAGGTTGCCGATGCCGTCCTCTTCAAGACGCAAGCCTCGATCGGTGGCTTGTTGCTTGAACCACGCAGCGCATTCGCGTTCGGCGGAGGCAAACGGCTGACGAAAGTAGCCACCCGATTCGCTGCTGCGACCAATCGGCAGCAAGTCCCGCCACATCTGCTCGAAGTCCGCCATGACCCTAGTCCAGTGTGCGCAGGCCTCACGGTCAACGCGACCCGCTGCCAGCTTGTCTGCAATCCGAGACTGCCAAGATGCGGTCATGGAGTTTTCGCACGTCGTACGTCGCCGCAAGATGGTTCGCAACTACACAACCGATCCTGTCGATCCGGCGGTGATCGATCGAGCGCTCGAGAACGCCACTCGGGCACCCAGTGCAGGGTTTAGCCAAGGCTGGGCGTTCCTGCGCCTGGACCAACCCGACTCCGTGGGCGCCTACTGGGAGGCAACCGCTGACCCGGACTTCGCCCCCGACAGGTGGCTCTCGGGCATGCAAAAGGCACCTGTCTTGATCGTCCCGCTGAGTTGCAAAGCGGCCTACCTCAACCGATATGCCGAACCCGACAAAGGCTGGACCGACCGCGACGAAGCCCGTTGGCCCATGCCGTTTTGGCACATGGATGCCGCGATGGCGTCGCTGCTGATTTTGCAGACCGCGACCGATGAGGGCCTCGGTGCTTGTTTCTTCGGGATTCCACCCGAGCGAGTGGCAAACCTGAAGGCTGAGTTTGGCATCCCAGACGATCACGATCCGATTGGCGCCATCACGATTGGCCACCCAGCCACGGGCGGAGCACAGGGCTCGACCAAGACCCGCAAACGCCGAGCCGACGTCGTCCACCACAACCGTTGGTAGCCACCGCCCCCACCGACGACTAGCCTGCCCTCGCAGGTGGGAGAGGGGGTTGACGATGGCCGTCGCCAAGTTGCAACGACTAGTCCGGATCCGAACCGTGGCTCAGGTCGACGCACAACTCACCGACCCTGCCCCGTTCGAGGAGTTCAACCAGGCCTTCACCGAGTGCTTCCCACTGCTCACCAGGCATCTGACCCTCACCGAGATCGCCCCACATGGGATGTTGTGGCATTGGCAAGGCAAAGACCAGGCCGCCGATCCGGTCGTGTTGATGGCACACATCGACGTCGTACCCGTGCAAGAAGAAGACCCCTGGACTCACGACGCCTGGGGTGGAGAAGTCATCGACGGCGCTGTGTGGGGTCGCGGAACCCTCGATGACAAGGGATCACTTGTCGCCATCGCCGAGGCTGTCGAGTTGCTGCTCGCCGAAGGTTTCGTGCCCGCACGAGACATCTATCTGAGCTTCAGCAGTGACGAGGAGGTCTCGGGTACTGCGGCCCCCAACGCCGTCGCACATCTAAAGCAGCAGGGTGTTGCACCTTGGTTCGTGCTCGATGAAGGCGGTGCGGTCGCGGCTGATGCCTTCCCCGGCGTAAGCGCACCCCTTGCCGTGGTTGGCACCACCGAGAAGGGCACCACCACCCTCGAACTCACCGTGAAGGGGCGCGGCGGCCATGCCAGCATGCCGCGCAAGATGGAGCCTGCCGCCCGACTAGCGCGAGCGATCTTGCGCGTGGATGACTCGCCGTTCCCCACACGGATCCCTGATCCAACTCTGGAACTCTTTCGCCGCATCACCCCCCACGCCCCATGGGCGCTCAAACCCTTGCTGGCACATGCCGCCAAGATGCGGGCGGTCGCGGCCCGGGCGGT
>CALMMO010000501.1 GCA_937868455.1 uncultured Marmoricola sp. | reverse complement strand
TGAACGCTTCATGCATGCCCAGCAGTTCGGCACCGACACTGGCACCAAGGCGGATGCCCAGGCCATCGTCGTACGTCGAAGCGAGGGGGAAGAGTTTCTTGCTCAGTTGGGGTGTGAACTCCTTGACCATCTCGTCGTTGCCGACATAGCCGCCGGCAGCGATCACGACCGCTTTGGCGCGGATGAAGCCGCGCTCGTCAAAGCGACGCCAGGCCACGCCGACCACGTCATCACCCTCGGTGATCAACGCTGAGGCGCCGGTCTCGAAGCGCACCTCGACACTCGTCTCGGCGATCCGATCGGCCAAGGCATCCATCACGATCTTGGCGCCGCCGGTGTCTCCAGGCTTGGGCACCTTGTGGCCCCGCGGGGCGGGCACTGCCTTATCGCGGAAGGGGTAGACCTTTTCGTTGCCGGTGAACATCAGGCCCTGGGTGCCAGGCTGGATGACAGCCTTCTCTGGATAGAACGATCGCTCGAACTGCATACCCAGCGCTTCGATCCAGTCGAAGTGGGTCACGGAGTCGTCGCAGTAAGCCCGAATCTTGGCTACGTCTGGGTCTGGCGAGACGGCCATGAGGTACTTGAACATTTCCTCGGCGCTGTCCTCGATCCCCAGGGCCTTTTGCACCTCGGTGCCGCCACCGAGATAGAAGTGACCGCCAGCCATCGAACTGGTGCCGCCATGCTCGGCCGCGCGCTCGAGCAGGATCACGCTGGCTCCCGCGCGGGCGGCCTCAAGCGCCGCGCATCCACCAGCAATGCCAAAACCGATCACCACCACGTCCACCTGCTCGCAGGAGTCCGGAATCGTTGCAGCGTCGATGACCTCAGGCAGTTGCATGGCGCAAGGATAAGCCGAAGTTAGAACATGTTCTAGTTCCGGGGTGCGAAGCCGGTTCGTCGTACTTCGAGGGCTTCTTGTTGGTCTCTGTGCTGGGCGGCTAGTCGATGCAGGTCTTCTTGACCTCGGCCAGCGGCTGCTCCTTGGGGCCTTTACGCAACACGCCCGTGAACTTAGCGCCCAGCAACACATCGACCCCTGGTCCATAGGCCTCATCGACCACAACGACCTGGGCTTTCTGCTTGAACTGAGCTGCCACTAGGGCGGCGGTCGGATCGTTCTCGGTGGTGGTCCACACGATCACGGTCTTGACCGAGGTGCCCTCTGGTGCGTTGCCGGTCTCGCCAGGCTTGAAACCCAACCGAGTGAGCTTGTTAATGGTGTCAGTGGCCAGGCCAGCGCGAGTGCTGGCGTTATAGACACTGACGGCCACCTCGGTGCGCGCGACCGTCTTCTTGATGTCATAGGTCTTGCAGGTGTCGCCCTTGGCTGTGATGTGAGGCAGTGGGGAGGTAAGTCCCTTGATCCCGAAAAACATCATCGCTACAAGTGCGGCCATCGAGGCCGCCAGTGTCAGCGCGGTCTTGGTGCTCTGGTTCATGAAACCTCGTGGACTCGGGCGTGCAGGACCTGCCGCTGGTGGAGGGCGGCGCGAAGCGCGCGATGCAAACCGTCTTCGAGATACAAGTCGCCCTTCCAGGCGACGACGTGTGCGAAGAGGTCGCCGTAGTACGTCGAATCTTCATCAAGCAGCGACGACAACTGCAATGTGTCTTTGGTCGTAACCAGTTGGTCTAGCCGCACCGTGCGAGGAGGGATAGCGGCCCAATCGCGGGGCTCGAGGCCGTGGACGGGATAGGGGCGCGAGTCACCTACACGCTTGAAGATCACATTGCCATCATAGGAGCACCGCTCGATATCTCCATCGCGCTGCGTGTCGTGGTGGGAGGCACTACTACTCTGTGCCCATGACTGAGCAGGACACTATCTCCGCCTCGATTGCCCCCGGATACGCCTTCGAAGGTCCCGCGCTTGAGTTGGGCGGGCTGATGCTGAACGCGACCGACCTAAGCGACGTACGCATTCGGATTCCTTTGGGCATGCTCAACCGGCACGGCCTCGTCGCAGGCGCCACCGGTACCGGTAAGACCAAGACCTTGCAGTTGCTGGCGGAGCAACTCAGCGCCAACGGCGTGCCAGTGTTCGCAGCCGACATCAAGGGCGACCTCTCAGGCCTCTCGCTTCCCGGTGCTGGCGGAGAGAAGATCACCGCTCGGGCCGCATCAGTGGGCCAGACCTGGACTGCGACCGGCTTCCCGACCGAGTTCTTCGCACTCGGCGGCCAGGGCACCGGCACCCCGCTGCGGGTCACCATGAGCGCCTTTGGTCCGGTCTTGCTGAGCAAGGTGCTCGGCCTCAACGACACCCAGGAGTCATCACTCGGCTTGGTGTTCCACTACGCCGACCAGGCCGGCCTGCCGCTGCTCGACCTAGCTGACTTGCGCGCCGTGGTGCAGTTCCTCGGCTCCGACGAAGGCAAAGCCGATCTGAAGAACCTAGGCGGGCTTTCCTCAGCCACTGCTGGGGTGATCTTGCGCGAACTCATCTCCTTTGAGTCCCAAGGCGCCGACGTCTTCTTTGGTGAGCCAGAGTTCGACACCCGCGATTTCTTGCGTACGACGCCCGACGGCAAGGGCGTGATCAACCTCGTCGAGTTGCCGAACCTGCAAGACCGTCCGGCATTGTTCTCGACGTTCTTGATGTGGCTGCTCGCAGACCTCTTCCACGACCTCCCCGAGGTTGGCGACATCGACAAGCCGAAACTGGTGTTCTTCTTCGACGAAGCCCACCTGCTGTTCAACGACGCATCCGATGCGTTCCTCGACGCGATCGCCCAAACTGTGCGGCTCATCCGGTCGAAGGGTGTTGGAGTCTTCTTCGTCACGCAGTCGCCCACCGACGTACCCTCCGAGGTGCTGGCCCAACTCGGTTCGCGCGTGCAGCACCAACTGCGTGCGGCCACCCCCAACGACGCGAAGGCGTTGAAGCAGACGGTCAATACTTACCCCGTGTCGGCCTACCCCGACTTGGCACAGGTGATCTTGAGCCTGGGTATCGGCGAGGCGATCATCACCGTGATGAACGAGCGCGGCGCACCCACGCCGGTCGCATGGACTCGCTTGCGCGCCCCAGAGTCATTGATGCAGGCAGCACCCGTTGAAGACATGGCTGCTGCGGTCAAGGCGTCAGCCCTTTACCCGAAGTACTCCGAAGCGATCGACCGCGAGTCGGCCCGCGAAAAGCTCGCCGCCAAACTCGACGCAGGTGCCAAAGCGGCGAAGGCCGAGGCGGAAGCCAAGATCGCGACCAAGCAGGCAGCGGTGAAGAAGGCCCAGGCGAAGGCCAGTGGCGGCGGCATCGTGGCCGAAGTCGTGAAGTCCTCGGCGTTCAAGGACCTCCTGCGCACCGCGACCCGTGAGGTTGTGCGCGGGATGTTCGGCACGGGCCGGCGCTGATGAGCGCCGACCTTGACGCAATCAAGGCGCTGAAATACCGCTACACCCGCTGCCTAGACTCCAAACTCTGGGACGACTTCGCCGACTGCCTCACTCCTGACGCCACCGGTGACTACGACGGCCTGGTCTTTGACAACCGGGCCGCCCTCGTCGACTACATGCGCACCAACATGGGGCCAACCCTCATCTCGATGCACCAGGTTCACCACCCCGAGATCACCATCGATGGCGACACAGCCACGGGCACCTGGTACCTCTTCGACAAAGTCCTCGTGCCCGACTTCGACTTCGCCCTCGAAGGTGCTGCCTTCTATTCCGACCGCTACGTGCGCACCGCCGAAGGCTGGAAGATCGCTCACACCGGCTATCGCCGTACCTACGAAGCCAGTTGGTCGATGAAGGACAGCCCGTCGTACAAAGTGAAGTTTGGCTCGGTTTTGCGGTGAAAAGTCACAAGTAAACCTGTGACTTTGGAGCTTCACCCGGATGATCTCCCCCGCAAAGCGTCAAAGTCACAAGTAAACCTGTGACTTTTCGCCCTATCCGGGATCGCTTTTCGCGCCTAACCTCACCAGCGTGACCAAGCCAATTCCGATCCCCGCAGCTGACCAGACCTGGCTGCACATGGACCGCCCCAACAACTTGATGCACATCCACGGGTTGATGGAGTTTGCCCAGCCGCCAGATTGGCAGGCGATGCGGGAGGTGGTGCAAGAACGTCTGGTTGCTAAGTACCCGGTGTTCTCGCGTCGACCCGCCCAGCATGACTCAGGTTGGGTGTGGGAGCCCGACCCGGCATTTTCTCTGGATAACCACCTGCGACGAGTCGTGATGCCCGAAGGCTCA
>CALMMO010000500.1 GCA_937868455.1 uncultured Marmoricola sp. | reverse complement strand
GTCGGCTTCAAATGCGGCGATCATGGCCGCAGGCACGCCGGGATCGGCCAACAGATTGCCGCAGGCCACAGCTCCCTCTCCAGTGGCGCTCGCGTGCACACCCAAGGTATGGGCGCCCGAAAAGACAGCCACGTCGCCAGCGGCGCTGACAACACTGAGTTGCCGGTGCTGGGAGTACGACGCCTTGCGCACCACCGCATCGAGGGCCGCACTCGCAGATGCGCCGTCAGCCAATTCGGCGAGCAGGGCGGGGCCAAGTCGGGGATCGGTGATGTTTTGGGTGCAGGCGGCACCAATCTCGCTTTGCACCCAGGCGCATCGTGCAGCCACGGCGGGGCTCGATGAGGAAATCACGACCCCGAATTGGCCGGTGCGTGCGCACCTGGCTGCCAGCGAGAAGGTCATGAAATCACCGCTACGACACCGACCTCGACCAGCCATTCGGGTCGCGCCAGTGCGCTGACCACGAGGCCGGTGGAGGCGTAGAAGACCCCAGCGAATCGCTGGCCCATCACCCGGTAGACGTCTTCGCGGTGTCGAATGTCAACGAGGTAGATGTGACACGAAACGATGTGCTCAGGCTTTGCTCCGGCCTCAGCCAAGAGCAATTCGATGTTGTCGCACACCTTGTGTGCTTGCCCAACGGCATCGCCGATCGCCACGTTTTCGCGGGTGTCGAGGTCTTGGGCCACTTGCCCTCGGACGTAGACGGTGTTGCCCGCAACGACGGCCTGACACAAGTCGTTGGAGAGGTTTTGCTCGGGATAAGTCGCAGCCGTGTTGAACGGCCTGATGCGACGATGCCCGCCGACCACGATTTCTGACTCCATGACTTAGTCACCCACCTTGAACCATGTTGTTTTGAGCCCAGTGAATTTGTCGAGCGCGTGCAGGGAGAGGTCGCGGCCAAATCCCGACTCGCCAAACCCGCCAAAGGGAGTGCCGATGTCGAGGGCGTCGACCGTGTTGACCGAAACGGTTCCGGCGCGCAGTTGCGAGGAAACCCGGTGCGCTCGTCGGTGGGAGTCGGTCCACACCGAGGCTGCAAGGGCGAATTCGCTTGAGTTGGCCCGCTCGATGGCCTCGGCTTCTCCGTCGAAACCGAAGACCGCAAGCACGGGACCAAAGACCTCTTCGACGGCCAACTGGGAGTCGGGGGCCACCGAGTCAAACACTGTCGGCTCGATGAACGTCTGTGTAGGTGCCCCCGGCATGACATTGCCGCCAACCAGAAGAGTCGACTCTGAACGAGCCCGGTCGATGAAGGCGAGCACTCGCGAGGCGTGCTCATGACTGACAAGCGGACCCATCGTGGTGGCCGGGTCGAGGGGATCACCAGGAGCAAGGGCGGCTGCCCGCTGCACAACCTTGGCGATCAACTCATCCTTGACTGAGTTCTCCACCAAGAGTCGTGAGTTTGCCGAGCACACCTGTCCTGAGTTGGTGAAGATGCCAAAGCAGACCCCGTCGGCCACCGCGTCCAGATCGTGGGCGTCGGCGAAAACGACATTGGCTGACTTGCCGCCACACTCCAGCCAGACCTGCTTGAGGCGAGACTGTGCGGCGTAGCCCATGAAGCGCTTACCGACCTCGGTCGAGCCAGTGAACGCGACTACGTCGACTCCGGGGTGCTCACCTAGGGCCTTGCCGACCACGTGTCCGACACCCGGGACAACATTGAGCACTCCGTCAGGTAAGCCCGCTTCGAGCGCGAGCGCGCCCAACCGCAGCGCAGACAACGGTGACTGCTCGGCCGGCTTGAGGATCACGCTGTTTCCAGTGGCCAAGGCTGGCGCGAGTTTCCAGATGGCCATCTCGAGCGGGTAGTTCCACGGCACGACCGCAGCAACCACTCCGAGGGGTTCGTGGGTGACGATGGCCAAGTTGCCAGGGGCGGTGGGGGCTACTTCGCCGTACACCTTGTCGATGGCTTCGGCGTACCAACGCACGATTGCGGCGCTGCCAGGTACGTCGATTGTGGTGGTGTCAGCGATCGGTTTGCCTGCGTCAAGAGTGTCGAGCAGCGCCAACTCATCGGCGTGCTCATCGATGAGGTCGGCCAGCCGCGTGAGCACTGCTTTTCGTGACGCCGGTGCACAGCGAGACCAGACGCCTGATTCGAAACTGCGTCGGGCGGCAGCCACAGCACGATCAACGTCGGCAGGCCCACATTCAGTGACGTGGGCAAGCTCGGTGCCGGTGGCTGGGTTGAGTTTGGTCACGCGCAGTCCAGACTCGGCCGCGACAACGGCGCCATCGATGACTGCGTCGACAGGCATCGTGAGTGCGGCCGCAGCCCGATGCCAGTCGTCTGTTGTGCGGGGTTGGCCGGTCAAGAGTCCTCCAAATTGAGGTGACGAATGCGCTTGGTCCGAGCTTGAACTAGCTCAGGATGGAAGAAGCGGGGTTGTTCTGTAAATCAGAAAGAAGTGGGCTTAGTCATCGGTTGAAGTGATACCCAGTGTTCGCGGCGATGTCGCGAGCGCCACGAATGCTCGCGCCCGTCGAGTCAGGCGGACGCCGCGCATGCTGGCCACCACGACCCGCAACGGCTCAACGTCGTCATCAATGCGCAGTGGCACGACCTCGGCGCCGTCGTAGGTGAGGTTGTGGGCCGGGTTCTGATTGAGAATCGCGTAACCGTGTCCGTGGGCAACCATGGAGCGCACGGTCTCGAACCCCGAGGTTCGGTACCTCACCTGAGGTTTGATGCCGACTGACTCCACCACCGAGCGCAGGTAATTGCCGCTGTGCGGCAGATCAAAGAGGACCATCGGTTCGTCGGCGAGTTCGGCTAAGCGGATGCTCTCGCGCTTGGCGAGTCGGTGCTCCCGGGCCACGATGACGTACGGCGAGACGAGGCCAATGGTCACGCTGTCGATGTCGTCGTCAAGGTCATAGTCGTACATCAAAGCAACTTCGCACTCAGCTGAACGCAACCGGGCCTTCAACCCCGCATGCTCACCCTCAAGCACGTCAAGGACGACCCCTGGGTGCTTGCGGTGGTACCTGTCGAGCAGCAACGGCAGCTCGAAGGGAGCCAAGGTGCTAAAGCAGCCCACGCTCAAAGTGCCGGCCAATTGATGGGCGCTCTCGTCGGCCTTCTTGGCCAAGTCCGCTGACTGCTCCAAGAGTCGAGTGGCCTCGGCCAGCACCCCATGACCGGCTGCTGTGAGCGTCAGACCCTTGGCGTGGTGGCGTAGCAGCAACTGGACGCCTAGTTCTTTTTCGAGCTGAGCCACCGCCGTTGAGACCGCTGATTGCGACACCATCAGGTGCCGAGAGGCCGCTGTCATGCTGCCCAGTCGTGCGGCGGTCACGAAGTAGCGCAACTGCACGAGGGTGAACCCCGGGTCACTCATGAAGGGTCA
>CALMMO010000499.1 GCA_937868455.1 uncultured Marmoricola sp. | reverse complement strand
GCCGGGCGATTTGGTTGACGATGCGTTGCAGCACCGCGCGGCCGTCGTGGACAACTTGGCCGTCTTTGTTGCTGATGATGGGGGTCCGAGGGTCATGCGTCGACACACCCATCGCGAGTTGACCCATGACCGACACAGCCGGGGCCATGTGTTCGGTGTGGAAGGCGCCAGCGACCTGTAGCGGCATCAGTCGGGCCTTGGTTGGGGGGTCGGCAGCTAATGCGGCTAGCTGGTCGATGGTGCCAGCGGCCACGATTTGGCCCGGCCCGTTGATGTTGGCCGGGGTGAGTCCGTGGTGGCTCAGTTTGGCCAACACTTCCTCTTTGTCGCCTCCCAGCACTGCTGTCATGCCAGTGGGCGTGGTGGCTGCAGCCTGGGCCATGGCCTTGCCTCGCTCACGCACCAGCACCATCGCCTGCTCGGCACTGATGGCACGGGCGCCTGCAGCGGCGGTGAGCTCACCGACGCTATGGCCAGCAACCGCGCCGATCAAGTTGAAGGCGTCGGCGGGGTGAGGAAAGAGGGCTAGTGCCGCGACAAGCCCTGCGCCTACCAGGAGCGGTTGGGCGATGGCCGTGTCGCGAATGGTGTCGGCGTCAGCCTTCGTGCCGTAGTACGCCAAATCAATGCCTGCGACGGCGCTGAGCCAGCCAAGACGATCGGCGAAAGCGGGATCTTCAAGCCAAGGCTCAAGGAAGCCTGGTGTCTGGGCGCCTTGGCCCGGAGCAACAATGATCAGCACCCGTTAAGCCTGCCTGTCCTGAGGTGTTCTGCGCGTCTCCGCCATGCACGAATACCAACGCGTTGATTTAGAGGGATCCTACAAACTTTCCAAACGACCACACGTCAGGGCTACCCGCAGGATGTAGGCATCGCGGGCATCCAATGGCTGAAGTCCGGTGATCTCCAGAACGCGCTTCAGTCGGTAACGCACGGTATTTGCATGCACGAAGAGCGACCGTGCAGTCGCTTCCAATGAACCGCCGGCGTCGAGGTAGGTCTGCACGGTCTCCAGCACAGCATTGCCAGCGGCGGCCAGTGGTTCGTAGATCTGGGTGACTAAGTCGCGTTTGGCGGCTGCGTCACCAGCCAATGCTCGCTCTGGGAGCAACGCATCAGCTTCGACCACAGGTGGTACACCGACCCAGCCGGCGCAAGCGCGGTAGCCAGTAAGGGCGGCAGCCGCAGATCGTTGGACGTCGGCAAGCGAATCGACCACGGGACCAGTGACCACCGGATGTGGCCCCAAAGCGGCAGCTAGCTCCGCGGGAACTTCGGGGTCAACTCCGCCAAGCAGCACCACAAGTCGATCACCCTGCACAGCGCACAGGGCATGCAACCCATGTGCGTGAGCAATTGCGCGGACGTCATCAACCGGATTTCGCCCCTCGGGGACCCCACACACAACCGTCAGAATTCGACTATTGGCGCGCCAACCCAAGGCGCTGGCTCGAGACTCCACCGTGCCGTCGGTTTCTCCACGCAGCACCGAGTCGACAACAAGTGCTTCGAGTCGGGCATCCCACGCCCCGCGCTGCTCGGCAGCCCGTGCATACACCTCGGCAATGGCGAACCCGATCTCGCGCCCGTAGCGAGTGACGCCAGCGATCGCCTCCGGGGCGTCGGTTTGACCGAGTACGTCGGGGAGGTTCTCCTCCACCACCTCGATCGCTAGACGCACCATCGCCACGGTGCGCGCCAAACTGATTTGCCCAGCAAACGCCCGCGGCGCTGCGCCAAAAACGTCATGGCGAAGCTTGGGCTGGGATTGCTCGGGGGCGGCGTACCAGTCAACAAAGCTGCGCACACCGCCTTGGACCACCATCGCAATCCAGGCCCGTTCTTGGGCGCCCAGCCCGCTGAACCATGACATTTCGCGTTCGATGCGAGCCACCGCGGTCGTGCCGATCCAGCCCTCGGCTTGGCGAAGGCGCGTTACGACGGATTTGGAGGGACCCACCTGATTGAGGCTAGTGGGACAGGGGGTGAGTTTCACCGGGTACCCGGTGAAACTTGCGCTTCCCACGTGAAACTTCACATGGGAAGCGCAAGTTTTGCATGGGAAGTAGCGCCGCCAATGTGGCGTTTGAGGTCCACAGGTTCGATGGCGACACAGTTCTCCACAGTTAAGAAAACTGGGGTCCACGTCTCTCCTGAGACTTGATCGGATGTCGGGATGGACACACTTCCTGCTACTTCACCAATCGGCATGTTTCGACGCATGGAAGCGATCAATGACGGAATTACTGATCGCCAGCTACACCTCATGTGTCGTGCACGCGAATTGCACCGCATCCACCATGGCGTCTATCTGCCATATGACGTGTGGGACCAAGCTGACGATCTTGGCAGGCATTTGCTCCTCGCAAAGGCGATCGAGATGACTCATGGTCCCGAAATCGCGCTTTCGCACACGTCCGCCGCGCTTGCACACGGATTGAGGCTGTACAAGCCAGACCTTTCGAAGGTTCACATTTCTGGAGCTCATGCGTTCCACGGGCGTCGGAGTCGCCACGTGTCGTACCACGATTCACGTTTGACTGGCGAGCCCATCATCGGTGCGCACGGGCTCCGAGTTGTGGATCCGGTTCGAGCAGCCCTCGAGACTGCACTCGTCCACGACGTTCGGTCGGGCCTCGTGACGTTGGATTCTTTGCTCGAGAGCGGTCTCGGAACGCGTGAGCAGATGGAGGCGCAGTACCTCAAGATGGCCCAATGGCCAGGTGCTAACCACCTGCAAATAGCCGTTCGACTCGCTAGGGAGGGCTCTGGTTCAGTGGGGGAGAGTGTCTGTCGCTATTGCTTCCACCGCCATGGAGTACCGATGCCTGAGTTGCAGTACCCCGTGTATGACCAGCGCGGCCGCTTGCTGGGCCTGTCGGACTTTGCTTGGCCGAAGTTCGGGGTGCTCGGCGAATTTGATGGTCGAGTGAAGTACGACCAATTGCGGCGCCCCGGGGAGAGCCCAGAGGATGTGGTCTTTCGAGAGAAGCAACGCGAGGATCGAATGCGTGAGG
>CALMMO010000498.1 GCA_937868455.1 uncultured Marmoricola sp. | reverse complement strand
TGGTGGCGCGCTTAGGTTTCGGAGCCACTTGAGGCTTTGGCTTCTTGCGAGCAGCCGGCGCGGGCTTCGTCGCTCCTGCGGCCAGGCTCCTCGACGAGGCCGAGGGCTTTGCTCGCCCGGTGCCACGCCCAGGGGCACCGCGGGTGCCAAGTGGAATCACTTCGGCGTCAGCCACGGCGTACTCCCAACGTTTGTGTCACCAGAGACTCAGCTGCCGAGATGCGCGCCTCGGAGAGCAGGCCCGAACCCAGTGAGGTCGCGAAGTCAGCGAACGTTGCCGCCGTGTCGTACCTAGGCTCGAAGCCCAGCACTTCACGCATGCGGGTGGTGTCGACGCCGCGACCGTAAGTTAAGAAGTTGACCTGTTCGGAGGAGAAGTCTGAGAGTCCGGCGCGCTTGAGCACCGAACCGAGGCTGCCGACAGCAAACCCTGGCACCGGCACCGACGGCTTGCCCAGACGACGAATCGCCTGAGAAAGCATCAAGACGCCATCACCGGCCACGTTGAACGTGCCTGGCACCGGGTCAAGTGAAACGCGTCGAAGCACCTCAAGCAGGTCGCTCTCGTGCAAGAACTGCATGCGGGCGTCGAACCCCAAAACCGTGGGGATCACTGCCAAGCGGAAGTACGACGACAAAACGCTCGTGACCGAGGGGCCGAGGTGGTTTGCGGCCCGAATCATCGTGACGCTCACGTCAGGGCGACGACGCATGAACCCGCGGACGTAGCTCTCGACTTCATAGACGTCTTTGGTGAAACCCGTCGAGGCATGCCGCTTTGGCCCCATCGACTCGGTGAACATCGCCGGGTCTTTTGAGGAGGCCCCATAGAAACTGGTGCTCGACTTCACCACGAGGTGCTCTAGCGATTGCGCACCTTGGCATGCGGCAAGAAGTTGCATGGTGCCGATGACATTGAGTTCTTTCATCGACGTACGCCCACCAGCGGGCCCCGGGCTGGCAATCACGCTCATGTGGACGACTGTGTCGACCTTCTCACGAGCGATCACCTTGGCAATCACGGGGTTGCGGATGTCAGCGCGCACAAACTGGGCCTTGCCCAGGTCAGCGCGCGGTGGCAACACATCGACCCCGATAACACGATCGATACCGGGGTCGTCTGCGAGTTGGCGCGCGAACTTGCGTCCGAGGTCCATGGAGACCCCAGTTACGAGTGCGACGCGCCCCATAGATCTAGTTGTGGGTCAGAGCGTCACTTGCCGAGCCGACGACGCGCAACGCGAGTCTTCTTCAGCAACTTGCGGTGCTTCTTCTTGGCCATGCGCTTGCGACGCTTCTTAATAACTGAACCCACGAGTGGACCTTTCGAAATGATTGAACTGCAAATCAGGGCGCTCAAGGATGCCTTGATGCGACGTGTCAGCCTATCTGGCCAGAGCGCGACTCTCCCAATCGGGCCAAGCCAAGACGTCCGTGATGTGATCTAAAACGCCGCAAAGGGCCGGGTTTCCCCTGGCCCTTTGCGATGACGTTGCTAGGTCTGTTGCTAGTACGGCGCACTAGCCAGCCTGGAAGAAGCTCTTTTCGATGTACTTGTTTACTTCTTCTTCGCTGACTCGGAACGACCGACCCACGCGAACCGCGGCCAGTTGGCCAGAGTGCACGAACCGGTAAACGGTCATCTTGGAAACTCGCATGACCGCGGCCACTTCAGCCACAGTCAGGAACTTCACCTCCGAGATATCACCTGTGAGGTTGCTCATGACGCACCACTTTCTAGGCACGCTCCCCAGCTTCCCCACTGGAGACTTCACGTGCTGCTGAAGTGAGAATAGGGGTCAATGTGACTGGTGGGGAAGGGGTAAATTCTCAGAATCGGACTTTTTTCTCAAAATCCCGGCGTGTCGCCTTGATGTTGGTCCAATTACGGCGCGGGATCGAGCCCGTGGAATGGGAAAACCTCTTCCCGCGTGGCATTGACGGCACGATCTAGCCAGGTATCTGGGTTGTAGCCCTCAGCCCAATCGCGCCACGAGGGCGCACGACCATCGGTCATCTGCATGGGACCCATCACCCGAACACGCTCAAAGACTTCTTCACGCCATGCCGAGGGAGTTTCGGTCTCCGCATCCAGCGGCCGACCCGCAACTGCCGCCAGCAGGTGAGTCCATGCGCGCGGGACAACCTCGACGATTGCGTAGCCGCCACCTCCGAGTGCCACCCACTTGCCGTTGCTCACTTCGTGAGCCAAGTCGTGCATCGCCAAATAGGCCGCACGCTGGCCATCAACACTGACCATCAGGTGAGCCAGTGGATCCTTCGCGTGAGAGTCGCAACCTTGCTGGGACACGATGACATCGGGTTTGAACTCACGAAGCAGCGGCGGAACGA
>CALMMO010000497.1 GCA_937868455.1 uncultured Marmoricola sp. | reverse complement strand
ACCACCGCCCACGATGGAGTCGTATCCGGTGTCGTTGCCCATGGCGCGGGCGCGCCGGGCGAAGGTTCCCTCGATCCAGCGCTCGCCATACTCGAGGACTCGATCCCATTCGCGCACCGAATCTTCAAACCCAAGCGTCGTCACATCACACGCACGTTGGAGTTCAGCTATCTCCCACGGGTCTTTGAGCAGGCGTAACTCTGAGAGCACCTTCGCGAACTCGTGATCGGCTGCGTCATCGGTCTCGACGAGGCCATCAACGCTGGCATCGACTCCGCGTAGTACCCGAGTCTTGGTATTGCCGCTCAATGCTGCCGGGAGGTCATCGATGTGGCGGGTTTGGATATCAAGCGAGGCGCCAATTTCGACTAGTGAGGGGCGTCGGCCAACCCAGAGTTCGCCATAGATGCGGTCTCTGAAGAACTCATCGGTCTCGCGTGAGGCCCTTGGGCGGGCGTAGAGGACAGCTTCGCCGCCTTCAATGACTAGGGCAGCGTCTGAGGTTTGGTTGCCGGTGAGCCAGGTGTGAGCGGTGTCGGATCGGAAGCGGTAGTCGGTGTCATTGGCGCGCACCTTGAACCTGCCCGAAGGGATAATGAGCCGTTCACCTGGGAACTGGTCACTCAGACGTGTACGCCGATTGCTCGACCATGCCGTGATGGGATGAGTCGGCAGATCCGCATCATGGTCGTCCCAGCCTTGGCGCATGAACTCCAAATAGGCCTGACTCACTGCCGGATCGTGTTTTTCGATGCGGGCCTTTGATGACTCGTTGTGCTGTTCGTCTGCGCTACTCACGCAGACCACTGTAGGGGGGATCGTGCCACCTCTGTAGGCCTTTAGGCTGTGTCACATGTCAGTCCAAGTGAAGCCAAGACAAAGCAACACGTTGTTCACAGCCCTCGTGGCGGTGGTGACTCTGCTCGGTGCGATCGCCATGGCCGTAGTGCTCGTGCTCTCTGGAGCTCCGACCGCACTCGCCGTGGGTTCGATTTTGGCGGCACTCCCGGTAGCCCCGCTAGTGCTGTGCTACTTGTGGCTCGACAGGTACGAACCCGAGCCGCGAGGGCTGCTGGCTCTAGGTCTGGGCTGGGGGGCCTTCGTTGCAACGAGCACTGCGTTGGTGCTGCAAATAATTGGGTCCCACGCCTTGCACAAACCAGAAAGTTTCTCAGGGATTGTGCTCGCGCCACTGACCGAGGAGGCCGCCAAAGGGTTCTTTATTTTGCTTTTGCTCTGGTTTAGGCGCAGTGAACTCGATGGCGTACTCGACGGCATTGTCTATGCGGGGATGGTGGGGATCGGGTTCGCCTTCACCGAGAACATCTTGTACCTCAGTGCGGCGTTCACCGGAGATGAGTTCCACGCTGGCGGCATCGGTGGCGCAGTCGCGCTGTTTGTGATCCGAGGTGTCTTTAGCCCCTTTGCTCACCCACTGTTCACTGCCTTCACCGGCATTGGCATTGGTCTTGCTGTGACTTCACGCAGCGTGGCCGTGAGGGTGCTGGCACCGATTGTCGGTTACCTCGTTGCTGTGGCTGCGCACGCGAGCTGGAATGGTTCTGCATTTCTTGGCGGTGGCTCGGGCTTCATTAAGACCTACGCCTTCTTAATGGTTCCAGCCTTCATCTTTCTCATTGTGCTTGCGGTTTGGGCTCGTGCGCAGGAGGGGACCTTGTTGACGAAGGCGCTCAATGATTGCGCTCGCCGTGGTTTCATCAACTCTGCTGAAGTGCCGTGGCTAGTGCGGTTGCCGGCTAGGCGTCAAGCTCGCGCGTATGCATTGCGCGTGGGCGGCAAACCTGCGAAACAGATCATGGCTGAGTACCAGCAAGCCGCAGTTGAGCTCGGATTTTTGCACTATCGCTATTTGAAGGGCACGGCTCCAGCAGATTTTGAGGCGCGCGGCCAGGGTTTTGTGGAGCGCATGGTGCAACTTCGGCCTAGGCTTATCTGGCCGGGAACACAGCTTGTGGTCTCCCGTGTTGAAAACCCACAGTAAAATCGGAACAAATCGGACACGCCGATGACCTGGAAGGGATCAATGTGAGTGACTCCACCGCGAGCATGCTGACCGCGCTCGTGCGCCTGCGAGATGCATTGACTCATGTTGCCTTGCCCCTGCATCTGCCCGGAGTTTCACAACAGCGAGTTGTGAAGGCCGAAATGGTCGACCAGTTAGAGGACTACGTATTGCCTCGGCTCGTCCAAATCGACGCTCCGCTCCTCACGGTGGTCGGCGGCTCTACTGGAGCCGGCAAATCGACGTTGGTTAACTCACTCGTGGGAGACCTAGTCACGACCTCTGGCGTGCTTCGACCCACTACTCGTGCGGCAGTCTTGGTGCACAACCCCGATGATGCCGAGTGGTTCACCCAAGATCGCATCTTGCCTGAGCTGGAGCGAGTCACTCGACCCTCCACTGACCCTGGGGCCCTGCAACTGGTCCCCAATGCATCAGTTCCCCAGGGTCTGGCGATCTTGGATGCCCCCGACATTGACTCAGTCGAGGAGCGCAACCGCACGCTCGCGGCACAACTGCTGGCCGCAGCTGATTTGTGGCTGTTTGTCACCAGCGCCGCTCGCTATGCCGACCAGGTGCCCTGGGACTTCCTCAAACAGGCCGCTGACCGCTCCGCGGCTGTGGCGATCGTGCTTGACCGCACACCTTCTGAGGCAGTCACTGAGATCTCTAGTCACCTAGCCCGGATGCTTTCCTCGCGTGGGCTCAAGGACTCACCGCTCTTTGTGGTGCAAGAAGGTCAGATCGACGAGCGCGGGCTGTTGCCTGCGTCGTACAGCGAAGAGATCCGCACCTGGCTCCACACCATTGCTGACGACGCCGAGGCGCGTGCGCGGGTGGTCAAACAAACCCTCGAGGGGGCGATTCGCACTCTGTCGCAGCGTTCGCACATCGTGGCTGACGCCGCGACAGAGCAGGTCACCGCCCAAGCCCGACTCCGTCGAGACGTAGAGGCGTTGTACGACGACGCGGTCGACGCGGTCGACAAGGCCTCAGCAGATGGCACCTTGCTTCGAGGTGAGGTCCTGGCCCGGTGGCAAGAGTTTGTTGGCACAGGGGAGCTGCTCAAATCGTTGGAGTCCAGGGTTTCGTGGATCCGCGATCGACTCACAAATGCCATCAAGGGCAAGCCTCAGTCGGCCACATCAGTCACCGTGGCAGTCGAGTCTGGGCTGCACACGATGATTTTGGAGCATGCCGAGACCGCAGCAGAGAAGGCCCACAACTCGTGGTCCTCAACTCAGGCGGGTAAAGAACTCCTCGAGGATGCTGGCGTCGATCTCAGCCGAGCGTCTCGAGACTTCAGGGCCCGCAGCGAGCGCACGGTGCGCGACTGGCAACAAGACGTTCTTGACATGGTGCGCAGCGAAGGTGCCGACAAGCGCAGCACCGCGCGGTTCCTGGCCTACGGCGTAAACGGCCTAGCCGTGGCGTTGATGATCGTGGTCTTCGCCTCAACCGCTGGTATCACCGGCGGTGAGATCGGCATCGCAGGCGCCTCAGCGGTGCTGGGCCAGAAGCTGCTCGAAGCAGTCTTCGGCGATCAAGCTGTTCGACGTTTGGCTGAAAACGCCCGACGAGACCTCAATGTGCGAGTGCGGGCGTTGATGGACGATGAAAAGCGGCGATTCATCGATCAGCTCGACAAGCTGGAAATCTCTACTGAGGCCCCCGAGCAACTGCGCGGCGCGGCTCGATCCGTGGACGACTTGAGGTTCGCAGCGAAGAGCGCCGAGGCAGCCATACCCACGACCGCAGCACCTGACCCCTTGACTGACGCCGTACCTGAGTCAGAGATGGTCGCTCCAGCCGAGGATTCAACTCCGGACTCCGGGCCAGAATCTGCTGAAACAACCGATGAGGACCCCGCATGAGTGCACTGGTCGAAGGAGCCAAGCGGCTTTTGGGCCGCAAGTCCGACTTGGGTGCCCAAGTCGGTGGGCTCGCCGATGCCTTGGCCGCCTGCGAGGGTCGCATTGAGCCTGAGCAACTCGCTCCGGCGAACGCGCTCGTGGACCGGGTTTCACGCCGCCTCAAGCTTTCAGCCGATCACACCGTCGTTGCCTTGGCCGGTGCCACTGGATCGGGCAAATCCAGCACGTTCAACGCGTTGACTGGGATCGATCTCGCTGCCGTCGGAGTTCGTCGTCCCACCACGTCGTGGGCCAGTGCGTGCGTGTGGGGGTCAGATGGGGCTGACGAAGTGATGGAGTGGCTGGGCATCCCGCCGCGGCACCGCACCACTCGTGACTCATTGCTGCAATCGTCGCGTGAGAATGACGAACTTCAAGGTTTGGTGCTCCTTGACCTGCCCGACCATGACAGCACCGAGGTCGCTCACCACATTGAGGTCGACCGACTCATCGTCATGGCTGACGTGATGATCTGGGTTCTCGATCCGCAAAAGTACGCCGACGCCGCGATTCACGACCGATTCCTTAAGCCGCTGGCAATGCACAAGGACGTCATGGTGGTGGTGCTCAACCACATCGACCGCGTGCCACAAGAGCGCCGTGAGTCAATGGTCGGCGATGTGCGCCGACTTCTGGCTCTCGATGGGCTCGAAGGAGTGCCGGTCGTGCCGATCTCGGCTCGTGAGGGCATTGGCGTCGACCAACTGCGCGACATGATCGCCAAGCGCGTGGCGGACAAGAAGAACTCCCAAGCCAGATTCCGCACCGACGTGCGTGAGCAAGCAACCGCGCTCGACAAGATCGTTGGGCACGTTGAACCTCGCGAGATTGAGGTACACACGCGTCGCGAACTCAATGACGCGGTGGCTGACGCAGCCGGTGTGCCTGTGGTTGTTTCGGCAGTGCAGCGCGCCGCTCACATGCGCGCCGTACAGGCCACCGGTTGGCCGCCAGTTAAGTGGTTGGGCAAGCTGCGTCCCGACCCGCTTAAGAGGCTTCACCTTGATCTGGGTGCCAGCGGTAAAGACATCATTGGTAAGGCTCGTTCCTCGGTGCCAACGGCCAGTTCGGTGCAGCAGGCCCGAGTTGATGCGGCCGTGCGCCACGTGGCTGAAGAGGCCTCGCACGGGCTTTCTAAGCCCTGGGCAGCCGCCGTACGCCGCGCGTCGGTCTCTCAGCGCCAAAGCTTCATCGACACCGTCGACACTGCCGTAGGCCAGTCAGACCTGGGGATGTCGACCGTGCCGTGGTGGTGCCGTGTCATCCAGGGGTTGCAGTGGATTTTGATGCTCACTGCGCTTGCTGGCGCAGGCTGGCTGGCCGCGTTGATGGTGATGGGCTATCTGCAAATGCCTAAACCTCAGACCCCCATGTTCTACGGCTTTCCGCTGCCGACCTTGATGTTGGTACTCGCCGTTGCACTAGGCGTGCTCTTGGCGCTGCTGAGTCGGGTCTTCGTTTCGATCGGGGCCAAGTCTCGGGCGCGAGCCGCCGACAAGCGGATGCGCTCAGCCATTGATGGGGTCACTGACGAATTGATTTTGGCTCCCATCGCGGCCGAACTCGAGACCTACAAGCAAGCTCGCACGGGGATAGAGCGAGCGCTTCACTAACGAGCCCGCACGCGTTTGCTGTCCACAAACTCCACCATGTCGGTGGTTGTCCACAGCTAACGAATCGTTGATTGGCCTGACTCGTTTCACCACGTTTGCTTTCGACTAGTCCGACCTCTTCGGGTCGACACATCGAAGGAGCAAAGATGAACGAGACCTATGTGACTTTGCAGGGCTGGGTGGGCACTGATGTGGTCGCCCGCGAAACCCCTTACGGCACCGTGACTAGCTTTCGCATTGGCTGCACACCCAGGTTTATGCGCAATGGTCAATGGACCGATGGCACCACCTCTTGGTACACCGTCAACGCATGGCGCACGCTGGGTGACAACGTCGCGAAGTCGGTCAACAAGAGCGACGCAGTGATCGTTCACGGCCGGATGCGTCTAGACACCTGGAAACGCAGTGCCGAGGAACCTGAAGTGGTGCGCGGAGTGATCGAGGCAAGCTTCATTGGCCACGATCTCAACCGCGGCTGGAGCACATTCGCCCGCTCAGCCAAGGTTGAGCGCACTGACGTGGTTGAGGAGCAGGTGCGGGAGTTGATGGACACCTTTGAGCCTGGTGGGCCGCAGTTGGACCACAACGGTGTGCCAGTTGCGCCCACGGCAGCCTGAGGCCGCAACCCAAGTCGGTGTGCACGCTTGAGCCCTTATAGGGTTCAGCCCATGTCTGAGTACGTCTTCACCCTCCGCAACGTGCGCAAAGCTCACGGCGACAAAGTTGTCCTCGACAACGTGACCTTGTCGTTCCTCCACGGCGCCAAGATCGGTGTCGTTGGGCCCAACGGCACGGGCAAGTCGTCTCTGCTCAAGATCATGGCCGGGCTCGATCACGCCAACAACGGTGACGCGATCCTTGACCCTGGGGCAACCGTGGGCATGCTCGAGCAGGAGCCCCCACTCACCGAGGGCAAGACCGTGCTGGAGAACGTTGAAGAGGCCGTCGGACCAATCAAGGCGAAACTCGACCGGTTTAACGCGATCTCCGAAGAACTCGCTGACCCCGACGCTGATTACGACACATTGCTCGCTGAAATGGGTGACCTTCAGACCGACCTAGACCACGCCCAGGCGTGGGACCTTGATTCGCGCCTTGACCAGGCCATGGATGCCTTGCGTTGCCCACCTCCGGACGCGATCGTGGACAACCTCTCCGGTGGCGAGCGACGTCGTGTGGCCCTGTGCAAACTCCTGCTGCAACAGCCCGACTTGTTGCTTCTCGACGAGCCCACTAACCACCTCGACGCAGAGTCGGTGCAGTGGCTCGAAGGTCACCTAGCCTCCTACCCAGGCTGCGTGTTGGCAGTGACCCACGACAGGTACTTCCTGGACAACGTGGCCCAGTGGATTTTGGAACTCGACCGCGGCAAGGCC
>CALMMO010000496.1 GCA_937868455.1 uncultured Marmoricola sp. | reverse complement strand
AGGTGCTGCTCGACGTACGCCTGTGCAAGGGGGTGGACGCCCTGAGGAGCGACCCTGCGCTGAACGACGCGGGTGCCGCTGGGAGTCGGGGAACACTCATAGGACCAGATGGTCCAGTTTTCGATGATCTTGAACGCGACCCGAAGCGGCGGTTCCCACTCCACGATCTGAGCGTGGGTGACCCATTGCTGATCGCCGTCGTGGTTCAAGTTGGTGAACTTCGTGCCGACCCCGAGCTCGGTGGCGCCGTCGCTGAGTCGCACCGAATCCACCTGCGGGCTCCACTCAGCCATGCGTCGCACGTCGCCAATCAGCGCCCACACCGTCTCGACAGGGGCATTGATGTCAACGGTCTGTTCTAACGACAGCGGTTCCATGTCGCACTCCATCTCTGCGGTGGATTTGAGAAATATTTGCTCTCAACCAACGTTCGGGCAAAGGTTGGTCTATGAGTGACTTCGATCTGCTCCTGGCAGGTCACCACGGCGACCCTCACTCGATTCTGGGACCTCATCTGCATGGTGCCAATGTGAGAGTGCGCACTTACAAGCCTTTGGCCCAGTCGGTTGCGGTGCTGCATGGCGGCATGCGCTCGCAGTTGGCCCATGTGCGCGACGGGTTTTGGGAGGGTCTGCTCGAAGTCGCGCAGGTGCCTGACTACCGCCTTGAAGTTGAGTACGACGGCACCGAACCTGCCATCGTCGACGACCCCTACCGGTTCTTGCCCACTCTGGGCGAGGCGGACCTGCATCTGATCAATGAGGGCCGCCACGAGCAGCTGTGGCAGGTGCTGGGCGCCCATGTGCGCACCTACTCCGGCCTGGGCGGCCCCGACATCACGGGCACATCGTTTGCCGTGTGGGCTCCAGGTGCTCGCGGCATCCGACTCAAGGGCGACTTCAACAACTGGGATGGGCGCGAGCACCCGATGCGCCAACTCGGCGTGTCTGGCGTGTGGGAACTGTTCATGCCCGATGTTGTCGCCGGGGCAAAGTACAAATTCCTGATTGGTGCCGCCGATGGCACCTGGCAGGAAAAGGCCGACCCGATGGCGTTCTTTGCCCAAGTGCCTCCCGAAACCGCATCGGTGGTGACGGCGTCGTCGTACACCTGGGGCGATGGGGAGTGGATGAGCGCACGCGCAGACACCTCCCCCATCAACGCGCCCATGAGCACCTACGAAATGCACCTGGCCAGTTGGCGACGCGGTCGAAGTTACGTGCAACTCGCTGATGAGCTTGTTGACTACCTGCGCGACCTGAACTTCACCCACGTCGAGTTCATGCCGGTGATGCAACACCCCTTCGGCGGGTCGTGGGGCTACCACGTGACGTCGTACTTCGCACCCGACTCGCACTTTGGTGACCCCGACGGACTTAGGTATCTCATCGATCGACTTCACCAAGCCGGCATCGGGGTGATCCTGGATTGGGTGCCCGGTCACTTTGCTACCGACCCGTGGGCGCTCGTTCGCTTTGATGGCACGCCGCTCTATGAAGACCCCAACCCGCAGCGGGGCTGGCACCCCGAATGGGGTTCGTGGATCTTTAACTTCGGACGCCCCGAGGTGCGCAACTTCTTGTATGCCAACGCGGTCTATTGGGCCGAGGAGTTCCACGCCGACGGACTGCGTGTGGACGGCGTGGCCTCCATGCTCTATCTCAACTACGCCCGCAAGGACGGCGAGTGGACCCCCAATATCCACGGCGGGCAAGAGAACCTCGAAGCGGTGCAGTTCCTCCAAGAGATGAACGCCACGTTGTACCGACGCTGCCCCGGCGTGGTCACGATTGCTGAGGAATCAACGTCATGGCCTGGCGTGACCAAGCCCACGACCCAAGGTGGTCTTGGCTTCGGGTTCAAATGGAACATGGGCTGGATGCACGACTCGCTGGACTACATGGCCGAAGACCCCATGAACCGTTCGCACCACCACAACAAGTTGACGTTCTCGCTCGTCTACGCCTTCTCGGAGAACTTCGTGCTCCCGATCTCCCACGACGAGGTGGTGCACGGCAAAGGATCACTGCTTCGCAAGATGCCCGGAGATCGCTGGCAACAACTAGCCAACCTGCGAGCCTTCCTCTCCACCATGTGGGCCCACCCTGGCAAGCAACTGCTTTTCATGGGTTGTGAGTTTGGCCAAGAGTCCGAATGGGCCGAGTCACGAGAGTTGGACTGGTGGTTGCTCGAGCACAGCGAGCACCGAGGTCTTCAAGCACTCGTGCGCGACCTCAATGCGATCTATGCCTCATCTCGGCCGTTGTGGACCCAAGACGGCGACAGCGCCGGGTTTAGCTGGATCGATGCCAACGACGCCGGGCGCAACGTCTTCGCCTTCACCCGTTGGTCGAGCGAGGGCGAACCACTGGTGTGCATCTCGAACTTCGCCGGCAACCCCCACACCGACTACGTCATCGACCTGCCCGGCGGTGGCACCTGGCGCGAAGTACTCAACACCGACGCCACCTTCTACGGCGGATCGGGCGTAGGCAATCTCGGCACCGTCGAGTCTGGCCACCCCTTCACCCTCCCGCCGTTGGGAGCGTTGTGGCTGGTGCCTGCGGGTGTCGAAATCCCAGGTTAAGTACCCAATTTGTCACTTCACCTAGGTTGCAACCTGGGTTAAGTGACAAACACTTGGGTGAAGTACGACGAGTTCGTATGACGCAGCCAAACCACCAGCCCGTTAGGGTCTGATCTGTGCCAAGCACTCACCTCATCGCCCCAGGGGTTTATCGACTCACTTGGGAGGCCCACGAGACTGCCGAGGACCTCAGCTTGGCGGTGCTGGCTGCATTTGAGGAAGGCGCACACCGCATCGAGGCCTATGTCGCACTCGATGACCACCCCGGCCAACGGCTGGCCAGTTTCGCTGGATTGCTCAAAGAGGGCATCGCCCGCGGATCGGTTGACCAACGCGACCATGCGGTCTTCGCCCGACTTGCCACCGATGTGCCGGCGAAAACTCCCGACGGCTTCCGAGCACTGCTCAACTCGGTGTTGCCCCGCAAACGCGCGATCAGCCAACTCTTGATCCGCAGCGATGATGCCCGGGTGCTGCTATGCCAACTGACCTACAAGACCGACTGGGATCTGCCCGGCGGCGTCGTCGAGGTCAACGAATCTCCCCAGATTGCTGTGGGCCGCGAAATCGAGGAAGAACTCTCCCTCACACTCAACGTCGGCCAGCTCCTGCTCACTGACTGGCTGCCGGCCTGGCGCGGTTGGGATGACGCGATCTGCTTGGTCTTCGACGGCGGTGAACACCCGGCCTCACTAGCAGACCAGATCGTTGGGGACCGACGAGAAATCCGCTCTGCTGAGTTTTGCACCCTCGATCAGGTCAACGAGCGCTGCACCGACTTCACCGCGCGTCGGATCCACTCGGCGTTGGCCAACCTGGCCGGTGGCCCCTCCTACGTCGAAAGTGGCGGCTGAACACAGCGGTCCCATAAGCATTTGTTCAACGCTTGATACAAGGCTATCGTGTGAAGCATGGTACCCGGTCAGGACGGCATCCTCACGCACTTGCGCCGGGGCGCATTGGAATACTGCATTCTTGCCATGCTCGAAGTCGAGGACCGCTACGGGTTCGACATCGCGCGCAACCTCGACCCACTATTGCTCTCTAGCGAGGGAACGCTTTACCCACTTCTGGCTCGACTCCGAAAAGCAGGATGGGTTCAAACCAATTGGCAAGAATCTGCCACCGGCCCGCCGCGCCGTTATTACCGACTTACGTCTTCGGGTCGAGAGACCTTGCATGAGTTTCGGATCGCTTGGAAAGCCTTCAGCGCAGCAGTGGACAACCAAATATTTGGAGCACCGAATGAATAGCGTCTCGCAACACCCTCTCGTTCGACGCTACCTCGCCGACGTCGAGATAGCCCTCTCAGATTCGCCCCCAGATGAGCGCCGTGAAGCGATCGCGGGCCTCGAGGAACACCTACTCAGTGCCCTACCTGAGAATGCCAGCGACTCAGACGTGCACGAGGTCCTGAATCGATTAGGCGCCCCCTCTGATTTGGCCGCGGACTCTCCCAGCCAGCGCCGTAGAACCCTCCGGTCCGCACTGGAGGGCAGGTGGGTTCCTGTACTGGCCGGCCTCGTCCTAGTTCTCATGTTCCTGTGGCTAGCCGCAATGGGGCTCTTTATCGAAAGCCGCACAAGTTCTCAGGTTTGTTCGGGGGGTCCTGAGGGGACCTCGCATTGTCAGCCAGAACAAATCGACCCCTTCTTGCCGCGGCCTGGTGCCCTCTTCTCCGTTTTCGTGGCACTGTTCCCGTACGCGATCATCCCTTACACCTTGATCTTGGCTTCAAGGCTGTGGTCGCCGCGCGCTCGTGTGGTTCTCCTGTCCGCGATTCCGGCCTGGACTCTCCTCGTCGACGTACCGGCATGGGCAGCCTGGAAACTCGGTGCGAGCGACAGTCTGGTGTTCGGGCTCACTCAAGCGGTATTCGTCTCTGGAATCCTGATCCCGCTTCTCATTACCTGGCAAGCAGTGAAGGCGTTTAGGAAGTCAAGTCACCAGCTGTAGCCGCTGAACTCAGCGGTCCTTGGCGAGCAAATCCCAGTGGATCAAGTCGACGGGCCCTGATGGGAGTACGTCGACTTCTCGTTCGCGGCCGAACTGGGTGAACCCCAGTGTCGTGAGGGTGCGGTTGCTCGCTTCGTTGTCGGCGGTGGTCATGGCGACGAGGCGGCGTACTCCAAGGCCACCGGCCTCAATCGAGCCGAAGGCATGAGCAACGGCGGCCTGCGCGGCAGCGGTGACGACACCGCGTCCGCGGGCTGAGGGGAAGACGTAGTAGCCGAGTTCGGCGTAATCGCCGATCGGTCCACCGCGACTGAAGACGGTGACGTAACCCATCGCTCGATCCTCAGCATTAGCAATGCACCAGCTCAAACCTGTGCCCAAGATGCGGTGTTCGAGACGCGTCATTCGCCAGGTCTCGAAGAAGTCAACCGGCGGGATCGCGGTCATCGGCAAGTAGTGCTCGGGGTGGTTGGCGGGTTCGAGAGCGTCGACGTCGCTGGGTCGCCAGTCGCGAAGCAGCACTGGTCCGTGAGCGGTGTCCACGCTTATCTCGGGGAACGCCAGCCACGGTGTCTTCGGAGTCGTCGGCTCATCGCGACCCAGACTGGCCACCCAGTCATCTCGCAGGCGTTCTCCTTGGAGGGTGGTCTGCGGAATCGTCGCGTGCATCGTGAACCCACACGCCCTGGCCACGCGCCACGACGCCTCATTGCCCCGGAAGGCTGCCCAGTGAAGACGTTCGCCGGAGTAGGCGCCGAAGAAGTGCGCACTTGCCAGGCGCAGCGCCCGCGTCATCAGGCCGCGACCGCGAGCCTCAGGGTGCAAGCTGTAACTCACTGTCGCTGCGGGCAAACGTGCGCCAACCCAGGCATGCGGGCGCAACACAATCGTGCCGAGGTAGGTGTCGTCATCGAGCGTGCAGATTGCCCAGCGCGGGTGCGGGTGCTGTGACTCCCAACCCTCGCGGACAACTTCGAGGTACGTCGCCATATCGGCCAACGTGCTCTGCCCGACGGTCATCTGAGCCAGAGTCTGGGCATCGCCGGCTTCTTCGACCATGCGTGCGAGATCGCCCGTGTTGTGGGCCCGCAGGCGCACCACGTCGTCACGAAGTTCGGGCACAAGATCAGGAAACGGCACCTGCGCAGTGAACCAGCCCACTCACGCTCCGTCGAGTGAAAATGTGGCGGCGCGGGCAAGTTACCCTGCTGCGGTGACTACGAATCGACTTTCCGCCCTGCTTGGTGACCGCATGCCCCTCCTTGATGGTGGCTACGGTTGGCTGCTTCAGGAGCGCGGCCTCGAAGCCGGCGTGCCAGCCGAGTTGTGGAACCTCACCAACCCCGAGGGCATCGCGGGTTTGCATGAGGAGTACGCCGCCGCCGGGTCGACCATTTTGACGACCAACACCTTCGGTGCGACTGCTCCCCGACTCGCGGGCTATGACCTTGCTGAGCGTGGATCTGAAGTCGCCGAGCAAGGCGCGGCCATTGCCCGCGCGGTCGCTGACCGGCACGGAATCTTGGTGGCCGGCGACATCGGCCCCACCGGCGAACTCCTCGAACCCTTGGGCACGCTCACAGTTGAGGAAGCCGTCGAACTGTTCGCCGCCCAGATCAAGGGCATGCTGCGAGGTGGCATCGACTTGATCTTGATCGAGACCATGTCAGATCTCGAAGAGTCGAAGGCGGCCATCACTGCCGCACGGCGTGAGGCGCCGGACCTGCCGATCATCGCGACGATGAGTTTCGACACCAACCTGCGCACCATGATGGGTGTCACCCCTGCTGCCGCTGTTGCTGCACTCGGCGAGGCGGGTGCAGACGCGGTCGGGGCTAACTGCGGGCGCGGCCCCGAGGAGATGACCCAGATCGCCGCATCCCTGGTCTCGGCTCGACCCGAGGGCCTGCTGCTCATCGCCCAGTCGAACGCCGGGCTCCCCCAAATCAGTGGCGACGGCTTCGCTTACACCGTCGACCCGGCGGGCATGGCCGCTCACGCCGTCGAACTGCGAGGTGCGGGCATTGACGTGCTGGGCGCGTGCTGCGGGTCGGCACCTGAGCACATCGCAGCGATGGCTCAGGCCCTCAAATGAGCGCCTGCTGACCGGAACTTAGAACAGCGCTGAAGCAAGATCCCGGCGGGCCTTGAGCACCCGCTGGTCCTCGTTGCCGACCGCGGCAAAGAGCCCAATCAGATGGTTTCGAGCGGCATCGCGATCGGAGTCGGACGTGCGTCGTACGACATCGATCAAGCGCCGGAAGGCGTCTTCGACGTGGCCGCCAAGCAAGTCGAGATCGGCGACGAGCGTTTGGGCTGCGACGTCATCGGGAGACTCAGCGGCGGCCGTACGAGCTGCCTGAAGGTCAACACCCAAGGTCCGCTGGAGCACCTTGGCCATGGCCAATCCGCCCGCGGCTTCGGTGTCGTGGGCGTTGGCAGCCACGAGTTTCTCGTACTCAGCGACCGCTGCGTCGATGTCTCCGCGCTCGAGGGCGTCTTGAGCCGGGGCATACCTCGGGTCGATCTCAGGTTCGCCGTCAGCAGACTCCGCGTGGCGCGGCTGGTGCTGGCCGCTGACACCTTGGGCCAACAACTGTTGGAAGAGTTGGGTGAGGGCGGGTCGTAGTTCGGCCAGGGGAACTGCGTCTTGGAACAGAGGTTGCGGGCGACCTTGCACCACGATGGCAACCATCGGCACCGAGGGCACCTGCATGGCTTGGGCGATCGCTGGGGCGGTCTCGATGTCGACTCGCCCGAGCAGGAATTTGCCCTCAAATTCGTTGCTCAGCACCTGCAGGTCGTTGGCTAGCTGAACGCTGCCTGGGGATCGGGTGCTGGAGTAAAACACCAACATCACTGGTGCCTGCATCGAGGCCTCGACGACCGCCTGGAAGTTCTGCTCGTCGGCTTGCACGCAATAGGCCGAACTCATCCCGGAGGCATCGGGAGTGGGTGCGGCAACGGGAGCCTTGTTGAATCCTGAGAGGTCGATGGCGCCTGGCCGTGAAAAGGGTCGCTGCGTCATGGGCACATTGTGTCAGGCAAGCCCGAGGGAGACTGCGTCCTCCCATAGTTCGTCGCGTACGTCTGGGTGTGCGGCATGCTCGATGATGTGCGCCGCCTGCTTTTGCTGGTCGTGCCCAAAGAGTTCGGCGGTGCCGTTTTCGGTGATGATCGCGGTCTGCTGAAAGCTGGTGACTGGTTCATCAACTAGAGCAACGATGGTCGACACATTCGCTTTGGGGTGCCACGAACGCAACCCCATCAGCGCCTGGCCTCCAGGGCAGTGCATGGCTCCGACGATGAAGTCGGTTTGCCCACCGAAGCCCGAGTGGATGCGCGCGTTGATGCGCGAAGCATTGGCCTGACCAAACAAATCGACCTGAAGCGCGGTGTTCACGCTGGTCATGAGCGGCTGCGCTGCGATCCGTGAGGGGTCGTTGGCCACTTCGCTGCGGATCATCCGCACTCGAGCGTTTTGGTCTAGCCATTCGTAAAGCTCAGTCGAGCCGAAAATGAATGAGGTGTGCAACGGCGCTGCGGTGGACAGCGATCCGGACTTTTCTAGTTCCAAAATCGAGTCGGAAAACATCTCTGTCCACACCCGCAAATCACGGCGTTCAGTCAGCCCGCGTAACGCCGCATCGGGCACCGCCCCGATGCCTGCTTGCAACGTGGCCCCATTTGGCACCCGGGCAGCCACCGCAGCACCAATCGCGATCGATTCATCATCAAGCGGGGGTGCGATATGCGCTGCTAGGGGTACGTCGACCTCGATCATCAGGTCGAAAGCAGACTCGGGGAGCAAGGCGTCGCCGTACGTGAACGGCATATTCGGGTTCACCTGGGCCACCAACACGCCCCCACGCTTTTTCAGGGCTTCGACTGCGCCAGGCAAGATGTTGACCTCGGTGCCCATGGAGACCAGGCCCTTGCGGGGAACGCTGGTGTGCAGCACCACGACATCTGGCTTCATCGCGGTGTCAAAGAGGCGCGGCACCATCGAGAGGC
>CALMMO010000495.1 GCA_937868455.1 uncultured Marmoricola sp. | reverse complement strand
TCGCTAACGCCATCCCCCTGTGCGGGCACCACCACCGCACCATCCACGACCAGCGGTACCAACACCGACAACGACCAGACGGACAAATCAGCTTCACCAGACGGCCCTAAATGTCACGCGCATCCGCGGGTGCTTACCGCGCTGCTCCTGTTAATCCCGGCAACGGCAGCATCAGCTACTTGATTGGCAGTGAGCACATAGCCGGTGCTCGCGTCGGAGACTGATGCGGCGAAGACAACGCCATAGACCCGACCGTTGGTACCGACCAGGGGACCGCCGGAGTTTCCGGGGGAAACGCGCCCGCGGATGGCGTACACAGTGCGGATGATGCTGCCCCGGCCGTAGATGTCCGGGGAGCGAAGGCGTTGCTCGCTGCGGATGCGGGCGGGGTAGGTCTCGTAGGGGCCATCGTTGGGGAAACCTGCCACGACACCAATGTCTTTGGGTTGCGCGCGAGTGTCGAAAGCGAGCGGGGGCACTGCGGCATCCTCTGCGAGGGCGAGTACGGCGACGTCAACGCGCGGGTCGTAGTACACCACCGTGGCCGAGACTGACGAGCCGTCGATGAGGACCTTCGGATTGCGAACTCCGGCCACGACATGGGCGTTAGTCATGATGCGGCGAGGGGAGTACAAAAACCCGGTGCCCTCGACGCCTTGGTCGCACACGTTGTTGCCACGGATCTTCATGATGCTGTTGCTCGCGGCCGCGATCTCGGGGTCGCGCACCACTGACTGTGGAGCCTTGGCGACGCGCACGATGCGCTCTTGGGCGAAGGGTTCGAGATAGCGGGGGAAGCTGCTCGAACTCACCAGGTCGTTGAAGCCGTTGAGGGCTTGGCGAGCATTCGTCGGGATCACCATGTTGACCTCGTGGAGCACTCGCGAGGAGCGCACTTGGGGTCCCACCCCGGGCAGTTGGGATCCGCTGATGGCGACCCCGAGCATCCAGCAGACCACCAGTGCGGCGACAACGCTGAGGGCCGAACCGCCCACGGCGTCGACGGCTCGGGCCGGGCGCCAGGTGACTCGGGCGCGCACGCGGGAGCCAAGGTGCTGGAGGACTGCCTGGCCAACGGTGGCCACAACGAGTACGACGCACAACGCGCCTATCGAGACCATCAACGAAGGCTCAAAGCGACCCAAGATTCGCGGTGCGAGCCAGATCCCGGCAAGGCCGCCGAGCACCAACCCCACGGTTGCGAAAGCGCCGGTGATGAACCCTTGCCAGTAGCCAGAGATGGCGTAGGCGAGGATCACGACGACTAACACCCAATCGAGGAAGTTCATGATTCCTCGAGGTTGGCGTCCAAGCGCACAGAGGGGCGAGCCTCATAGGCGCCGAGCATGTGGCCGGGGAGTTCTCGCAGGTTGCTCCTGTCCCACGGCTTTGTCCACCCGATGAAGTCGAAGAGCTTGGAGATCACCCCGGCGGTGAAGCCCCACAGGATCAGGTCTTTGGAGTCACCGATCAAGAACCCCGGGCTGCGGTACCCGCTGGGGTGAGTGACGGTGATCCGGTGTGCGGGGTCGAGAAGTTCGGCGATCGGGGCTCGATGCACTGACTCGACTTCGCCAGGGTCGACGACCCACACGGGGCTCTCGTCTCGCCACCACCCCAAGACGGGGGTGACCGCGAAGTTGCTGGGCGGCAGCCACAGCCTGGGCAAGTTGCCCAAGATCTCCACGCCAGTTGGGTCGAGTCCGGTTTCTTCGTTGGCTTCGCGCAGCGCGGCGGCCTCGGGGCCGGCATCTTCAGGGTCGAGCGATCCCCCCGGGAACGAAACCTGGCCAGGGTGGCTGCGCATGTGGTGCGCGCGCTCGGTGAGGAGTACGTCGGGCCCGCGCTCGCCTTCGCCAAACAAGAACAGCACCGCACCTTCGCGACCCTTAAAACCTGGAGGCGGCACGAAGCTGGTCAAGTCGTGCGGTTGCACCCGCGCAAGCCCGTCAACGACGGGCTCTAACCAGGTTGGCCTCACGACAGATGCTCCTTCACTAGGGCCTCTAACTGTGACAGCGAAGTGACGGCGACGTACCCACGCCACGCAACCGTGCCATCAGCTTTGAGGATCACAAACTGCGGCAAGAACTTCACCGGCAATTGGCCATCACTATCGCGCACCATGGCGAAGGTCGCCGAACTCTGGTCGGCCAACTCTCGAGCTTTCGCCACGTCGGGGTCGGTGTAGTCGATGCCCAGCACCTTGATCTCCGGGTGCTTCTTGGCGTACTCAGCAACGATCGGCAACTCGGTCTTGCATGGCGTGCAGTACGACGCCCACACGTTGATTAGCGCCGGTCCCTTGAGTTCAGAGAGCCGGATGTCGGGCTCATCGGCGCGCAGACCAGGCAGGGTTAGGTCTGGCAGGCGCTCGGGCGACGAGCCTTGGGTGCTGCACCCAGCGAGGAGCAGTGCCCCCACCAGCGCGATGACGAATCGGAAGAGCGTCGTGTAGGGAAAGAGT
>CALMMO010000494.1 GCA_937868455.1 uncultured Marmoricola sp. | reverse complement strand
GTACGCAAGACACGCTGCACGTACCACTGCAGGTCACTGTCAATCGTCAACTGAACCGAGTGCCCATCAACTGGAGCCACCGTTGAGTTATCCCCCAACGGAATCCGGTTGCCGCTGCCAACTTCGTAGGTGTCTGAGCCGTCCTTGCCCTCAAGGGTTGAGTTGAACGAGGCTTCTAGACCGCCCGCAGGCTCGCCGAGATCATTGAGGAAGCCCAGCAGGTTGGCCGCAACATCCTTTTGGGGATAGACCCGCAACGTGTCTGGTTCGGTGTAGATGCCCCCGAACGGCAGCTTCTTGAGTTCTGGATCGGTGACCAACGGCTTCACCGCCGCTTGAACCTTGGCGACCAACTCGGCGGCCTTGGTGGAGGGCACGCGACGTGCAATCACCTGGAAGCGTCCACCCTTGCCGGTGATTTGCAGTTGGGCCAACACCTCGAAGTAGTCAAGACCAAGTTCCTTGGCCAACACCGTGGCGATCACGCCGGAGTACGGCGCGGTGGTCAGCGGATCCGCAATGAGTTGCCTGGCCTCGACTGAGTCGGCCAAGGGCCGCCCAACTCGGTCGAGGATTTGCCCGCGTTTGGCCGGCAAGTCAATGGTCTTGACGCCAGATTCTTGAGCCATGAGCGCCAACGACTTGGGGTCAACGGCTTGAAGCTGGAGCAGTCGAGCCGCAAACAGACTGATCAACACCATGATGGCGAGCATCGCCGCTCGAAGTCGCACCTGGCTGCGAACCGCCTGAGAGCGTGTGCTCATCCGTGCTGACCTTTCGGCTTCGTCGTCGGTTTCGTGCTCTGAGTCTTAGGTTTCTGAGTTTGAGGACTTTGCGCTTCGGGCTTCACCGTGATGATGAGCTTCTCTGGTGTCAGTTCCTTGGGCCGGGGAGCCGGCAGCGGGTTGATCTGAACCGCGTCTGCGCTTGTCGCGGGCGCCCCCTCGCCAACGATCGAGCCATCGGTCAGCAAGATAAATGTGGGCGAAGGTGGCGGAACCATGCCCAACTTCCGTGCCGCTACAGCAACCTGTTGCGGGTCATGCATCGCCGCCAGTTCGAGTTCCAGTTGCTGCTGTTGGGCAGCGAGTTTGGTGGCTTGGGCATCAAGTTTCGTGGCAAGGAACGATGCTTGCTGCATCGAGGTGTTGAACATCAACAGCCCGACCACGCCTAGGGCCAAGATGACCGAGACAACCACAATGAACCCGGCGCGAGGGATCGAGGACACTGGCGTGGGAGCCACGGTGAGTTTTGCTCGAGCGACCGCAGCCTGGGCCATCTTGGGCAGCCGGGTGCGACGCACTGTTGGAGAGATGGCGCTCATGCGGCGAGCCTTCTTTCGATCGCGCGCAGTCGCACCGAGGCGGACCTGGAGTTTTCAGCGATTTCACCCTCGGTGGCCTGCTCTGACCCTCTGGTCACCAAACTGAACTTGGGCAAGTGCTCTAAAGGCACCACTGGCAAGTCGTGAGGGGCCGTGCTCGTGGTGGCTTTCGTGAACGTCTGCTTGACGATGCGATCTTCAAGTGACTGGTAGCTCATCACCACGACTCGTCCACCAACACCGATGGCATCGAGTGCCGCGGGGATAGCCCGGCGCAGCACCCCGAGTTCGTCATTCACTTCAATGCGCAGCGCCTGGAAGGTGCGCTTGGCTGGGTGGCCCCCCGTGCGTCGCGCCCGCATAGGGATGTTGTCGCGAATCAGATCGACCAGACGCGCAGACCGAGTGAACGGCTCCCGCTCTCGCTCGCGTACGACGGCCCGCGCGATCTGGCGGGCAAACCGCTCCTCTCCCCAGTTGCGCAGCACCCGGGCAAGATCGGCTTCGGAGTATTCGTTGAGCACGTCAGCTGCGGTCATGCCAGTGGAGTCATCCATGCGCATGTCGAGTGGGGCATCTTCGGCGTAGGCGAACCCGCGTTCGGTGAAGTCCAATTGCATCGACGACACGCCCAAGTCGAACAAGATCCCATCCACAGCAGCGATGCCTTGCTCGTCAAGCACGTCGGGGATTTCGTCGTACACCGCGTGAACGAGGGTGATGCGGTCGGCAAATGGCGCCAAGCGCGCAGCGGCCCGGTCAAGAGCGTGTTGGTCTCGATCGATACCGATGAGGTGCGCCTGGGGAGAACTGCGCAAGAACGCTTCGCTGTGTCCACCCAAACCCAACGTGGCATCGATGAGCACGCTGCCGGGCTTATCTAGCGCAGGTGCCAAGAGACCAACAACCCGATCGAGAAGCACCGGAATGTGCAATGTCGAACCCAACGCACTCACAACCAACCAGTCGTCAAGGCCATGACGACCAACGTCACGAGGCACGAGGTGGCTAGCGAAAATCCCATCACCAACAAGCCGTCGCGCACCTCATGGCGCACTCGGCGTGTGGGAGTGATCCCGCTCATTGTTCGACCCTTCTGATGTGAGGTGATTCGCAGCACCTGGTCGGCGCCCGCTTCGTGAGTCATCTGGCACCGGGGAAGGTGTGTCAGAGGACCCAGCAGAAGCGGGCGGCGGCCACGTTCTGCGAATCGGCTAGCTCATTGAGTTGTGGGAAGGGAAGTAATTCCCAATCGGTCCATCGAGGTTGGCGAAGTCATCGGCCATGGCCGCATTCAGTTCGTTCCACAGGTCGGGTCGCCAGATTTCGGCGTGATCAAAGGCGCCCGAGATCAGCACTTCCTTCTCCAACCCAGCCCATTGACGCAGTGCGGGCTTGATCACGACCCGACCTTGGCGGTCAACGTTCTCGGTGGAGGCGTTTCCGAGTTGGAAGCGCACGAACTTGCGCACCTCGGCGTCGGTGGAGCGCTGCAACTGCTGGTCGTTCGCGAACTTGGCAAAACCCGCCATCGACCACACCGAAATGCAGTGGTCTGGATGTGGGGCGATCACGACTTCCTCCGTCAAACGCTCGCGAAATTTGGCCGGGAGGAACACGCGCGATTTGTCGTCGAGCGAGTGTGCGTAGTTGCCAGCAAAAATCCAGTCGGCCACTGCACACCTCCTCCAATTCGCTCCACTCTAACCCACCATCCCCCCCTGTCAACCACATTTGCCCCATTTCCGCCCCACATTGGCTCCACTTCGTGCTCGCACAGTTGCCCGCAAAGTCGCTGGGAAACCGGTCTGCGGATGACCGGCGTAGGCAATGTGTTGTTGACTGGCCCCGGACTGGTACGAATCGAGCGTGGTGGTGTGAAGTGGGGAACGTGAAAGACCTGAACGAGGCAGAGAAGCCACAACCTGAGGTCGACCTTTCTGAGGTCGTTGCTGTGACTCGTCGCTTACGCGAGAACGTCGAGAAAGTGATCGAAGGCAAGTCCGACGTAGTGCGCTTGGCAGTGCTCGTGCTCTTAGCTGAGGGGCACCTACTCCTCGAAGACGTCCCTGGTGTCGGCAAGACGATGCTGTGCAAGGCCTTGGCTCGTTCGATGGAGTGCAGCGTTCGCCGGATCCAGTTCACCCCCGACCTCTTGCCCGCCGACGTCACTGGGGTGTCGATCTATGACCTTGAGAGCAAGAAGTTCGAGTTCCGTCCCGGAGGCGTCTTCGCCAATGTGGTGATTGGCGACGAGATCAACCGCGCATCACCCAAGACCCAGTCCGCAATGCTGG
>CALMMO010000493.1 GCA_937868455.1 uncultured Marmoricola sp. | reverse complement strand
CACCACCACGCGAGACCAATTCAGATGCGCCTCAAGGAACACTTCGCGCAACCCTTCACCCAATGCACCGGAGGGCAACAATTCGGCAAAGCGTCCGAATGCGCCGTAGGTGGCAGTCGGTAGCACGACACCACCTGCGGCCATGAGCAGCAAGAAAATCAGGTTTGCGACGGCCAGAGTCGCCTCGGCTCGCAGGGTCCCCGCGATGAACAGGCCTAGCGAGGCGAAGGCCGCAGTGCCCAGCAACGCCAGCAGCACTGCCCCAGGGTGCCAATGCGGTTGCCAGCCCAACGCGAGGCCGACCCCGCCGATGACCACAAACTGAAGCACTTGTACGCCGGCCAGAGCGAGCACCTTGCCGACCAGTAAACCTGGGCGCGATAGGGGAGAGGCGCCTAGTCGCTTGATCACGCCGTACCTACGCTCAAACCCGGTCGCTACGGCGACAGAAGTGAAAGCGGTGGAGAGCACCGCGAGCGCCAAAACTCCCGGAGTGAATACGTCGACCGCAGCCCCAGGCAGCGATACGCCGAGTTTGCTTGCTCCCCACACCGTGGCGAGCAAGACGATCACTGGGATGACAATCGCCAGGAGTAACTGCTCGCCATTGCGAAGCATCAACCGGGCTTCCATGCGCGCTTGTGTGAGCACCTTGCCAAGCAGTGGTGCTGAACCGGGGGCTGGTGTGAAGCTCACGCTGCACCTGCTTCGGTGAGTTCCAAGAACACGTCTTCGAGAGAGAGTTGCCCGAAGCTCAACGTCTCAGGCACCACCTCTTGCGCGGCACACCAGGTCGCAAGGCGCCCCAGCGTTTCGACGCTGACCTCACCACTGAACACCGCACTACGTGCGTCGGGTTGGTGGTTCGTCACGCCAGGGAAAGTGGGCAGTGCAGGCAGCGTCTGCAATGAGACGAGACGGATGGTCGCCGTGCCGGCGGCGCGCAGCGAGGCGGGAGTTCCGGAGGCCACGAGGCGCCCGTGATCGATGATGTGCACCTCGTCGGCGAGATGCTCGGCCTCTTCGAGGTAGTGAGTAGTCAGCACGACAGTGACGCCGTCGGCGCGCAACTCGCGCAGTAAGTCCCAGGTGGTGTGCCGTGCCGCAACATCCATGCCAGCTGTGGGTTCGTCCACAAAGACCAACTCGGGTCGCCCAACCAGTGCCATGGCTAACGACAATCGCTGCCTTTGCCCGCCCGAGAGTCGTCGGTACGGCGTACGCCCACACTCAGCAAGCGACAACCGCTCGGTCAACATTGACACCGACAAGGGATGTGAATGCAGGGCGGCAAAGTGTTCGAGCATTTCGCTGGCCCTCGCGCCTCCCCAGGCGCCGCCATCTTGGAGCATGACTCCGATGCGGGGCATGAGGGCGTGATGCTCTGCGACGGGATCCATGCCAAGCACTCGCACCGTGCCGCGTTGAGGCTTTCGGTACCCCTCGCAGACTTCGAGTGTGGTGGTCTTGCCGGCCCCGTTGCGCCCCAAAACTGCAGCGATGACGCCTTGGGGAATCGTCAGTGATAGTTGATCAACCGCCAGGGTGTCTCCATAGCGCATGACGAGTTCAGATATCTCGACAGCAGGCACCCCAGCAGTCTACGAGGGCGCCGATGGTGCCCAATCAGGGGCTTTGTGACACACCAAACCCCGACATCGGGCGCGAGAAGTTGAACCCTGCGCTGAATAACGCAACACTGACGTTGTGGAATTCAAGGTTGGAGACGAGAGGAGCACCCGGCAACGGGTCGTTCGCTCGATTCTGGCTGCTGGTTCTGCAACTGCGGCTGACCTTGCTAGCGAGCTCGACGTGACTCCGGCCGCTATCCGGCGACACCTTGATGCCCTCGTCGAAGAGGGACTCATCGCCAGCCGAGACGCTCGGCATTCGGCTCGCGGTCGTGGGCGTCCCGCCAAAGAGTTCGTCATCACCGAGCTAGGGCGCGGCCGCTTCGACCAGCAGTACGACGAGTTGGCGATGCACGCGCTGAGATTCCTTGCTCAGACCGGGGGAGACGACGCGATCAAGGCCTTTGCGCAACAGCGTGTCTCGTTCATCGAGCGTGACTACGCGGCTGTGGCTGCAGCCAATCCAGATTTCAGCCCTGCTCAGGTGTTGGCCAAGGTGCTCTCCGATGAGGGCTACGAAGCAGGGGTTCGCCACCTGCCCTTGGCTGCCAGCGGTGAGCAACTGTGTCAACAGCACTGCCCTGTGAGCCATGTGGCCCACGAATTTCCACAACTGTGTCAAGCCGAGACTGAGGCCATTGCCAAGGTTGTCGGTTCCCATGTTCAACGCCTGGCCACTATTGCCCACGGCGATGGGGTGTGCACGACGTGCATCCCCGACGTACCACGGAAGGCGACGTCATGACTTCAATCGAGCAACTCAACCCCGAACTTGAGGGCATCGGCCGATACGACTTCGGCTGGCACGACCCTGACGCTGCTGGC
>CALMMO010000492.1 GCA_937868455.1 uncultured Marmoricola sp. | reverse complement strand
CAAGCCCAGCTCAGCGAAAACCAACGGTCCCAGCGACAGGCTGGCTGATATCTACATAGGCCAATGTCGCCGCAGGAACCACAATGCGTCGACCCTTGGTGTCAGACAAAGCCAGCACTCCGCCTGATGAGACGGCGTCCTCGACGGCTTCTTGCAACTCATCGGCATCAAGGGATGTGTAGATGCTGAGCTCGCGAGATGCGTTTTGCACCCCGATCTTGACCTCCATGAAGTCTCCTCACAAACGATTGAGCCAGAACTCTACGTCAGGCTTCCTCAGCCCGGGGGTAGCCCCGGATGCCGCGCCAAGCCAAGCCGGCCACGAGGGCGGCGGCGTCGTTGAGGGGGACGGTCGAATCTTCGTCGAGCCAGTAGCGGGCGCTCACTTGCGCCATACCCACGAGCGACATGGCCAACAACCGAGCCTGCTGGTCGGGAAGCCCGGTGTCTTCTTGGATGACGATCGCGATCTTGCGGGCACATTCGGCGTTGACGCGGTCGACGCGCTCGCGCACGCGAGGCTCGTTGGTGAGGTCGGACTCGAACACCAAGCGGTAGGCGCCTTCGGCGGAGGCGACGTAGGCGTAGAACGCGCTGACGGTGGCGGCGACCCGATGCTTGTTGTCGGTGGTCGACTCCAGCGCCGACTCGACGGCCTTCACGATCTTCTCTGCCGAGAGGTCAAGGAGCGCGAGGTAGAGATCGAGTTTGCCGGGGAAGTGCTGGTAGAGAACTGGTTTGGAGACGCCTGCTCGTTCAGCGATCTCATCCATGGCTGCCGCGTGGTAGCCCTGGGCGGAAAAGACTTCGAGGGCAGCCCCGAGCAATTGAGTACGTCGCGCGCGTCGCGGCATGCGCACACCGCGCTGAGGGTCAATTGTCACTCGCGCAGCGTAGCGAACTTGCTCCACAACGTGATGTGTCCGCATATCGGGTCCACGGATCGAGAAGCCCCAGATCGTGGGAACATCGAACTATCGGTGGTTGTTGCCCGACAGCCACCCCCCACGTGCCTCCCCACGTGCCCCCAGCCCCACGAGTTACCCGCGGCATCGTCGCGAAAGAAATGCCCTAGGAGCCCCCATGTCTTTGCCACCGCTGGTCGAGCCGGCCGCCGAACTCAGTGTCGATGAGGTACGCCGCTACAGCCGCCACCTGATCATCCCCGACGTGGGGATGAGCGGACAGAAGCGACTCAAGAACGCCAAGGTGCTCGTCATCGGTGCAGGAGGTCTGGGGAGCCCCGCGCTGCTCTACCTGGCCGCAGCGGGAGTGGGCACGTTGGGCATCGCAGAGTTCGACGAGGTCGACGAGTCGAACCTTCAGCGCCAGATCATCCACGGCCAATCCGATGTGGGTCGACCCAAGGCCGAGTCAGCACGCGACTCGATTGCGGAGACCAACCCGCTGGTCAACGTCGTGGTGCACAACGAACGCCTCGACAACGACAACGTGCTGGAGATCTTCGCGCAGTACGACTTGATCGTCGATGGCACCGACAACTTCGCGACCAGGTACATGGTCAACGACGCGGCGTACTTCTTGCGCAAGCCCTACGTCTGGGGATCGATCTATCGCTTCGATGGTCAGGCCAGCGTCTTTTGGCCCACGGTCAACGACATCACGGGCGATGACGAGAGCACCGCGCCGTGCTACCGCTGCCTGTACCCCGAACCGCCGCCGCCGGGCATGGTGCCAAGTTGCGCCGAGGGAGGCGTGCTGGGTGTCCTGTGTGCCTCGATCGGTTCGATTCAGGTCAATGAGGCCATCAAACTGCTCACCGGCATCGGTGACCCGCTTGTGGGCAAGTTGATGATTTATGACGCATTGGAGATGGAGTACCGCAAGCTCAAGGTTCGCAAGGACCCCAACTGTGCGCTGTGCGGCACCAACCCGAGCGTCACTGAACTCATCGACTACGACAACTTCTGCGGCGCAATCTCCGATGACGCTGCGGTGGCAGCCAGTGACTCCACGATCTCGGTGAAGCAACTCAACGAGATGCTTGCTGAGCGCGAGGCAGGAGAGCGCGACTTCGTGCTCATCGATGTGCGTGAGCCCAATGAGTTTGAGATCAACCGCATCCCGGGCTCGGTGCTGATCCCCAAGGGTGAGTTCCTCAACGGCAACGCGATCGGCCAACTGCCCACTGACAAAGCCATCGTCTTGCACTGCAAGTCCGGGGTGCGCAGTGCTGAGTGCCTCGCAGTCGTGAAGGGTGCGGGCTTTGCCGATGCGGTGCACGTGGGTGGCGGGGTCGTCGCTTGGGTGAACCAGATCGACCCCTCGCAGCCGTCGTACTAGCCCTCGGGTTCCCAGAACGCCTCTCGAAGGTGCACCGCCCCTGAAATCGTCAGGGGGGTGCCTTCGGCGAGGTGACGTTGATGAGCCTCATCCATCAGTCGGTCCGGAAGCCGGCCGCTGGCGTTGACTACACGCCACCAGCACACCAAGTCGCCATGACGTGCCATGACCGAACCGACCTGACGCGGCCCACCTCTGCCTAAGCGCTGGCGCACCGCTTCAGCGATCGCTGAGTACGTCGTCGCGCGAGCGCGCGGAACTCGCTCGGCGATCGCGAGCACTGCCTCGACGTACTCCTCATCCACACCGCCATTTTGGGGGATAGGCGTGGTTGGGTAGGCACATGTCCTCCTCGCCCCGACTTGTCCGCCCTCCTGCGGCGCAAGTCTGGGTCCCGACATTGGATGAGCATCAACAGCGCGTGGTCGATCATCAGGGCGGTCCGCTGCTGGTCTTGGCGGGTCCAGGCACCGGCAAAACCACGACATTGGTCGAAGCGATCGTGGACCGCGTGCACAACCGGGGTGTGAGCGCTGACCAGGTGCTGGCACTGACGTTTAGTCGCAAGGCGGCTGAGCAGTTGCGTGACCGGGTGACGGCACGCTTGGGTCGCACCACCTCAGCCACCGTGGCCGCGACGTTTCATTCCTTTGCCTATGGACTGGTGCGCAGATTTTCACCCGCGGAGTTATATGACGCCCCGCTTCGCTTGCTCAGCGCTCCCGAGCAAGACGTGATGTTGCAAGACCTCTTGACCGGTGAGCAGGCAGTCACCTGGCCGCCTGAGCTCGCCAATGCTGTAGGCACCCGAGGGTTTGCCAAAGAGGTGCAGGCGGTGATGTCACGGGCTCGTGAGAAGGGGCTCGATCCGGTCGACTTGGTGATGATGGCGCGGGAGCACGACGAGCCAGCTATGGCGGCGGCTGGACTGTTCTTGCAGCGCTACCTCGACGTACTCGACTGGAGTGGGTCACTTGACTACCCCGATCTGATCCGCAGGGCAGTGAGCTTTGCCGATGCCAACAGATCGCAGTTGCGTGCGGAGTTCACCCACGTCTTCGTTGATGAATATCAAGACACCGACCCGTCTCAGGTGGAGTTGCTTCGGGTGCTTGCCGGCGATGGTGGCAATTTGACCGTGGTCGGTGACCCGCACCAATCGATCTATGCCTTCCGAGGTGCCGACGTGCGCGGCATCTTGGATTTCCCTCGTCAGTTCCCCACGGCGTCTGGTGAGAGGGCACCCGTGCACGTGTTGGGCACGACGCGCCGGTTTGGCACCAACCTGCTGCTGGCCAGCCAACGCATCGCGGCCCGACTGCCGCTGACCGGCAGCCTTCCGACACAGGCGCGCGAGGCATTCCTGAGTCCCACGGCCGAGCCGGGTGCTCCTGCGGGCAAGGTCGAGGTGTTGACCTTCGACACCGACCGAGGCGAAGTCGAGCACATTGCCGATCGGCTGCGCCGGGCCCATCTTCAAGATGGCTACGACTGGGGAAAGATGGCCGTGCTGGTGCGATCGGGGCGCTCTTCGATCCCGCCGTTGCGTCGTGCTCTTGCGGCGGCTGGGGTGCCAGTCGAGACCGCCTCAGATGACACCCCGTTAGTGCGCGAGCCCGCGATCGCTCCCTTGGTGATGGCACTGCACGCAGTGGTCGAACTCGAATCGTTAGAGCCAGAGACGGCCCATGCGCTCTTGCACTCACCCTTGTGCGGTCTTGATGCCACCGAGGTGCGGGCCCTGGCTCGGGCACTGCGGGCCCGCGACGCCTCAGTGACGGCCGGTGGCCCGGCGCAACGGCGCTCCTCGACGGTCTTGCTACGCGATGCGTTGCTCGACCCCAGTCAACTCGAGGGCGAAGGTGTCGCCTTAGGCGCCTCGACGTCGTGGAAGGCACCTGCCCGGGCTCT
>CALMMO010000491.1 GCA_937868455.1 uncultured Marmoricola sp. | reverse complement strand
CACGCGTGCGCGGACTCATCACTCCTGGCACTGCAATTTATGTGGCCGACAAGGCTTAGAAGGAGTTCTGCGTGATGCGAGTAGGTGTGATCGGTTGCGGCTACCTCGGTTCGACGACCGCGGCATGCCTGGCCGACATGGGTCATGAGGTCATAGCCACCGACGTGAGTCAGGCACGCGTTGACACGCTGAGCAGCGGCACCTCTCCGATCTTTGAGCCAGGCCTTGAGGAGCTACTGGTCACTGGGCTGGCCAGTGAGCGGCTGCGTTTCACCACCGACATCGCCCAGGTGGCCGCCCATAGTGAAGTGGTCTTCCTCTGCGTTGGCACCCCCCAACTTCCTGGCGAACTCGGCACCGACATGAGCCAAGTCAATTCGGCAGCCGAGGCACTGTTCCCGCTGCTCAAAAACGCAGTAGTCGTGGGCAAGTCGACTGTCCCGGTTGGCACTGCAGCCAGGCTGCGGGCTCGTCTCCTTGACCTCTCACCTGATTCGACCTTGGTGTGGAGTCCTGAGTTCTTGCGTGAGGGCCATGCCATTGTCGACACCGTTGAGCCTGATCGGATCGTGATTGGTGCTGCCGAAGGCGAGCGGCGCGGCATCGATGCCGTGCGAGCGGTCTTTGCCGCGCAGATCGCCGCAGATACGCCGGTGGTTGAGTGCGACTTGGCGACAGCCGAACTCGTGAAGATCTCGGCCAATGCGTTCTTGGCGACCAAGATTTCGTTCATCAATGCGATGTCGGAGGTCTGCGATGCGGCGGGCGCCGACGTACTCAAGTTGGCGCAGGCATTGGGGTACGACGAGCGCATCGGCGCCAAGTTCTTGCGTCCTGGACTGGGCTATGGCGGCGGATGCTTGCCCAAGGATGTGCGCGCACTCTTTGCCCGTGGCAGCGAGATTGGCGCAGCCCAAGCCGTGGCATTCCTGGATGAAGTCGACGCCATCAACAAACGCTGTCGTGAGCGAGTGGTCGAACTGACCACTAAGTCACTAGGACGCCCACTCGTTGGCGCCACAATCGCGGTGTTGGGTGCGGCGTTCAAGCCGAACACTGATGACACCCGTGACTCCCCCGCCCTCGATGTGGCTGGACGCCTGCACCTTGGCGGAGCCACAGTGCGCGTCTATGACCCTGTTGCCATGTCTAACGCGCGCCGCGAACGCCCCACGTTGACCTACACCGAGTCCGCCCAGGCGGCCTGCGCTGGCGCCGACATCGTGCTGTTGCTTACGGAGTGGCAAGAGTTCGTGCATTTGGACCCCGTCCAACTTGGCAACCTGATAGGCGCCCGGGTCGTGGTCGACGCACGCCACGTGTTGGATAAAAATGAGTGGCGCGCGGCAGGTTGGACCTACCGCGCTCCAGGTGTGCCTCTGGCTTAGAGGCCTCCCAACACATTACTTCGTCAGAGCCACTCGAGCCGCTGCCTCATCCTCTTCT
>CALMMO010000490.1 GCA_937868455.1 uncultured Marmoricola sp. | reverse complement strand
TCGAGCAGGGCTGCGATCGATTCGGCGAGGTTGTGGCTCATCTAAAGATCCAAGGATGACGTGGGCTCGGCCGGAACCGGGGCGGTGGAATTGAGGGAATCGTGAGTGCCAAAGCGGGCTTGAAGGAACTTTCCGTGCGCAATCAACGCTTGTGCGTCGGCTCGGTTGGCTGCGTCGAAGATCTTGTCCATCGTTGACCCGAGCAGTTCCAACTGCTCCACCAGCAGCATCAAGGAGGTCTTGTAGCCATCGACAGGCCGGGTGTCGGCCCAGTCTCGAGGCAGACGTAGATAACCACCCACGGCTTCGGGCAGGTAGTCAGATGCCGTGGCCATCACCGAATAGGCGTCCATGCTGCCCAGGCCCATCTGATGAAGTCGGGGGAGTGTTTGTCGGATGGTGCTGCTGATTCGACTCACTCGAGACGTCACAACCGGAGGCGCGTTGCCTTCCCGGCACATCGCGGCAACCCGCTCCAACGCCTTCTCAAGATCAGCCTCCGTGGGAGGCGCAGGTAAATCAGGAGAAGAAGTTTGCTTCTCCTTGCCGAATCCGAACCAGTCGCCGATGCCCACCTTGGTTAACGGCTCGATCCTGGTGGGGTTTCAAGGTCGAGCGCGCCAGCAGCAGAACGAGAGTCTTGGGCACGCACCCGGTCAAGGTAGGCGCGCGATTTGTCGACCTCGGTCTCCAGCACACCGATGGTCTCGGCCATCGAATCGAGAGCCTTGAGTTTGAACTGGTCGATGGAGTCCATGGTGGCGTAGATGTTTTGGAACGCAGCTTGAAGTTGCTCCATGCCAATCGTCGAGGACGCTGCCTGCTCCTGGATCTTGGCGGAGTTGTCGCGCAGCATCTCGGAGGTGCGTTGGATCATCCCCGACGTGGTGGTGTTGAGCGCCGTGATCTGGTCGAGCACCAACTTCTGGTTGCCCAACGCTTGAGCGACGATCACCGCGGTGCGCAGCGCGGACACGGTGGTCGTGGTGGCGCGATCGACACCCTTAATCAACTCGATGTTGTTCTTGATGATGACGTCGATGGCTAAATAGCTCTGGATGGACACCGCAAGTTGAGTGAGCAGATCCTGGTGCTTTTGACGCACATAGAACAGAACGTCTTGAGACAGCGCGGTAGCTGCTTCTGGATCGGTGACTTGAAGTTCAGCGATCTTGGCTGCCATGCGTGCGTCGAGGCGCTCGGCGATGTAGATGTACTGGTTGAGCCGCCCCATGATGTTCCACAGGTTGGTCTTCTCCAAGTTGAGAGAGACGTTGTCTTTGGTGAGTTCGTCTTGACCGTTGCGAAGTGCATGCAAGATCGCATTGAGCTGAGTCTGAGCTGACTGGTAGCGACGGAAATAGTCAGTGACCTTGTCGCCAAAGGGCAGCCAGTCAAGCCACTTACGAGCCCCATGCTGACCACTGGGGTCGAGGTCTTCGACTGTGCGCCGCAACTCCAGCAAGGTCTGGCCGACCATGGACCCTTCGGCGAGGCCGCCTTCTTTGAGCGCCTTGACCGGCTTGTTCAACATCCGGTTGCTGGTCTCAGCCGCCGCGCGGATGTCTGCATCACCCATCGTGCGAACGTTCTCGGCTTGCGTCGCGTATTCGGGGCTCTTGGGTGCCGCACTGGCAAGGGCCTCCATGAACGATTCAACCTTGAGGTCGAGCGCTGGCACTGCCTCGGGGGCAATCTGGGGAGCCATCGCCGGTGCCTGAGTCTCCACGACAGGTGCCGGCGCCTCAGCCGCGCTCAGCGTGAGTGACGCATCAGGTGGGGTCAGCGGTGTTGGCGCTTGAGTCATGGAGTTCCTCCTAGAGGCTGCCCGAATCTCCCCGCGAGATTCGACAGGCTTTGCTGCAGGTCGTGACCCAAACCCTAGCCGCAGGCTGGGTACCCTGCGAGGGTGGTGAAACGGTGTCGGGCATGAGCGCGCGAGTGTTTCGAGTCATGGCACACAAGTGGCCCGAGACTCCGCACTGGGAGTACGACGCGAGATACCTCGGCAGTGATGCGCACGGTGAGTGGCTCGGAGTCTCCCAAGGCACCCACATCGCCCGTCCAGGAGCCAGTTTGAACGCCCATTGCGACCAGGTGATCTTGGCTCCGCACGAGGGCTGGTGGGTTGCCAGGTTCTTCGCCGATGAACGCGTTGTGAATGCGTACGTCGACATCGCCACACCGCCAGACTGGGACGAGGCCACAGTCAGCTACTTCGACCTCGATCTCGACGTACTCCGCGGGCCCAGTGGGCGGGTGTGGGTGGAGGACGAAGACGAGTTCGCCCAACGTCGTGGCGGCTACCCCGAACGCGTGGTGACCAACGCCTTGCACGCGCTCGATGAGGTGCAGCGCGGGCTCAGCGGTCGCACGGGTGCATTTAGTGAGCAGGCTTCGATGCGTTGGCTTCGGGCGCTCGCTGACCTCTAATTCGAGCGCGAAACTACCTTGGCGTAGAGCCCTTGGTATCTGGCTCCTATGAACTTCGCCAGGTTGTGCAAGATGTGCGCGTCGATGCCCACCAGAACCCGGGGTTTGTCTCGCTCAATGGCTTTCACGATGATCTGGGCTGCCTGATCCGGCGTCAGTCGGGCCAGATCTTCCTCAAAACGACGACTGTTGGCCTGATGGTCTTGCCCCTGGGTCGAGCGACCGTTGCGAGCGATGCCGGTCTTAACCCCGCCTGGGTGAACGCAGGTCACGGCGACCGGTAGCCCGGCGACGATCAGGTCCTGGCGCACCGACTCGGTGAAGCCACGCACGGCGAATTTCGCTGAGTTATAGGCCGCTTGAGTAGGCACTGAGACAAGACCAAAGAGGCTGGACAGGTTCACGATGTGCCCGTTGCCTGACTCGATCAGGTAAGGAAGGAACTCCTTGGTGCCGTAGACCACACCCCAAAAGTTGATGCCCATGAGCCACTCAAAGTCGTCGTACTCCACGTCGGTGATCGGGCCTGAATAGGTCACCCCGGCGTTATTGATAATGACGTTGACGACCCCAAAAAGCTCCGCCACTGCGGCGGCATATGCGCGCATCTGGACGCGATCACTCACATCGACCACCTGGGCATGAATCCCCGCGCCGAGCAGAGACTGTGTTTCGGCGAGGCCAACCTCGTCGAGATCACAGATCGAGACCCGTGCGCCTCGTGACTGGCAGGCGAGCGCCAAAGCCCGGCCGATGCCCGAGCCGGCCCCAGTGATCGCTACAACCGCCCCATGCAGGTGCATCTGGGCCTCCTCGTCGTTAGGTCGCTAGTTTCGCGCTGACGCTAGCGCGAACTACGTGATGGGTAGCAGCATGACCCTATGGATGCGTTGGTGGTGCTTGATGAGGCGGAGTGCCGTGAGTTGCTCACCACGATGGTGGTCGGTCGCGTGGCGGTCACAACTCCGCAAGGACCTCGCATCGTCCCGGTTAACTATTCGGTTCATAAGAACCGCATTGTTTTCCGCACCGCGGCATACTCCGAACTGGCCACCTACGCCAAGGGACAGCCGATCGCGTTTGAGGCAGACCA
>CALMMO010000489.1 GCA_937868455.1 uncultured Marmoricola sp. | reverse complement strand
AAAGAGGCCCCCGAGGGCGACGCCGTACAACCCACCGACCAGACGGTCCTCAAGCCACGTCTCAACCGAGTGCGCCCAGCCCAAACGGTGAAGTTCGCAGTACGCCGCCAGAATCGCGTCATCAATCCAGTTGCCCTCCTCGCGCACGGTGCCACACCGCACAACCACCTGCTCGAACGCGGTGTCGACCCGAATCTCGTAGCGCTTTGCCGAGGCTCGCATCGACCGAGAGATGCGCAACCTGTCCAGGGGCAGCACGCCGCGGCGCTCGGGACACCACCAATCCATGCCATGCCCTGCGTCGGAGGTTGGCATCGGAAACATGCCGAGGGAGTAGGCCGCCAGTAACGTGCCGGGACTCAAATCGGCGCCGGTGCCGACATAATCACCACGGACACCTAAGAGTTCCGCCATGTTGGGGAACATCTGGTTGCTTGGGGGTGGTTGTATCTGCACAACGGCCATCCAACACCGGCCACCCGCAAAACCAGGAGACCTACATGAGCCTCGGACGCTCGATCACTAGCGCCTTGACCCCCAGCGTTGCCGAATTCGCACCAGACCTCACCTCGAAGTTCGTTCATCAGGCCCTCGAAAAGGCGATTCACGGCATCGGTCCCTTCCCGCCGGCCGCAAAGGCCGCTGAGACTCAACTCAAGGAACAAAAGGGCGACGTCGAGAAGGCCGTGCACGAGGTCATCGAAAACCACGTGCGCTGGGCAGGAGTCCAAGGTTTCGCCACCAACCTCGGCGGTTTGGTGACTCTGGCCGCGATGATCCCGGCCAACATCACTGGTCTGGCCATTTTGCAGTGCCGCATGGTGGCGGGCGTGGCCCACCTGCGCGGCTACGACCTGACCGACCCCAAGGTCAAGAACGCCATCTTGGCCTCAGTCTTGGGTGAGGAGTCAGTGCTGGCGCTGATCAAGAAGAAGGAACTCCCCGGCACACCGATGGCCATTGCCACCGCTCCGGCGTACGACTCGAACCTCGACAAGGTCATGGCCACCCAAGTTGCTAGCACCCTCATCCAGAAGGTCGCAGGCAAGAGGTTGGCCGTTCAGGCCAGCAAGCGTGTGCCCCTGGTGGGCGGACTCGTTGGTGCCGGCACTGACGCCTACTCGACCTGGAAGGTCGGTCGCTACGTGCAGCGCGAGTTCCTCGCTCGCCCGCGTGGCTAAGCGTTAGTTGCGCGAGAACAGTTTCCGGTAGGCACTTAACCCCGCTTTTCCAAACGGGTTGGTGTGCGCCAATCGGACCAGTCCCTTTTTCAAGCGATAGTCAGGAGCTGATTCGATGCGAGCGATCGCGTCGGTCAGTTCTTGGATGCGCGCATCCTTCTCATCGATGATGCGAGCCGCTTCCAACGTCATCGCCGCGAGACCGGCCACTCCTGCCTCCGCTACCTGGGCCTCATCAGGTGCATCGGGATCGGTGAACACTCCCGCCTCTGTGGGCACCAGTTCACTGAGATCACCGACCACGTGGTTGCCAGCGGCCTTGATGGCTGCCACCCATTCCACGGCAAGATCGTGTGCCCACTGGGCAGCCGCCGGCGGCAGCGCCAAGCGAGGTGAGTCCCGGCGAGCGGACAGGTTTTGGTGCACCAAGGTTTCGCGCACTAAACCGCGATAGTGGTGGTTGGGCAAGGCGGGCTTCAACAGTGCGTTGAGCCGTCGGACCAGCGTCGTCTCAGGGACCCCAAGTGAGGGGTTTGCCCGCTCAGCCTCGCCTGTGAAGGCGGCATCGTCGATCTCGAAGACCTGCATGAAGCGCTGCCACAACAACCCTGAATCCGCTCCCGCAGGAGGCACAGTGACCACATGCACTCGCTCGGCAGGCAGGTCAGCGCCCCACCGCGCCAACACTTCAGGGATGTGTTGCACTCCCCAAAACCACCAGCCCAGCACTGAGTCGCGCGCCGGGTCTTGGATCCGCTTGAGGAAGTCGGCGTAGCTGAGTTGGCGGCGATGCTTGATGTTCTCTTGCCACTCGGCGGGGATCTGTCGAGCCACATCACGGGCACTGACCACGACATCGATCTGGGCATCACCGAAACTGGCGAAGGCTTGCTTCACGTGTTCGGGTGAGGCGATCCCAAAGATTTCGTGGCTAATGATCACCGTGCCGTCATGACGTCGTACGTCGGCCGCCAGACGCTCCCAATGGCCCACGGCCTCGTGCTCGAGGCCTCCCCACTTGAGCCCGATCAGGTCTAGCGCTGCCAAGAAGTGGGCATCGTGGCGATCACCGGGATAGCTCGCACCCTGCGCAGCCAGCGCCTCTGGATTGCGAAAGAGTCGATCTTGCACAAAGGAGGTGCCTGTCTTCGGTGCCCCTACGTGGAGGATGACGCGCTTAGCCACGCATCCTCCTGGCAAGTTGTCCAAGTCCTCGGCGCAACATGGCCGTTGGTCGATAGCTTTGACCGCGATCGGCGATCAACTCAGCCAACGCTGCAATCGCCGCGTCGATGACTTCTTCGTCATCGGGCTGGTCAGGGTCGATCCAGGCGCCCGCGTCGTCCCACTTGGGCACCAAGTCGTTCACGTCACCAACCACGTTGACCCCAGATGCCTGGAGCCAGTCCATCCACTGTGCGGTGATGTCGTTGACCCAAGGCCGGTGATCGGGCGCAACGGTGGCGCGTGCCGACATGGTGCGCTCAGCCATCGCCTTGTGCACCAAGATCTCGCGCACGGTGTCGGCATAGACACCCCTAGCGATGCCACGACCACGCAGGCGTTGATTGAGCAGTCGCACCACCTTGGTCTCGGCAATGCCAAGGGAGGCATTGGCCCGCGAACCCGGCTCCAAACTCAACTCAGGGCTGATGCCCAGCACCGAGGCGTAGCGCTGCCACAGCAGCCCCGGATCGCTCCCAGAAGCTGGCACCGTCACTACATGGACATTCGATGGCGGCAAGCCCTGCCCCCATCGAGTGAGTACGTCGGGCAACGACTGCACCCGCCAAAACCACAAGTCAGAAGTCGCAGGCGTGCCCTTGCGCACGTCGCGCATGAACCTGGCGAAGCTCTTGCGACCGCGATGTTTCACCGTCTCCTGCCACTCGGCGGGGATCTGGCGTGCCAGGTCGCGGGCAGTCAGGACGATGTGGATTTCTCCACCGCCCAGGCTTTCGCGAGCAGCCGCCACCTGCTTCGGTGTCGCCGCAGCTAGCACCTCGTGACTGATCACTGCCCGGTCAGGCGCGCTGCGTGCTGCCTTCGCAATGTGTTCCCACTGGCCCCCGGCCTGCTTGATTGCCCCGCCCCAGCGGTGCTCGGTGAGATCAATGGCGGCCTCAAAGTGAGTGCCGTAGCGAGTGTCGGGATAAAGCAGTCCGTGGCTTGCCAGCGTCGTGCGGTTTTTTGCGAGCACATCCTGCAGATAGGTGGTTCCGGTCTTGGGGGAACCGATATGCAGGTAGACGCGAGCCATGGGGTTGATTGTGCCGTGTTAGCGGTGAGGTGGCGAAGCCCCGGCCCGTTTCACCGGGCGTAGGCCGTCACGACCCTCGACACACTGGGCCGACCGAGCACGTTAGCCATCCATCGTGAGGTAGCGACCAACACATCCAAATCAACGCCGGTTTCGACACCGAGCCCGTTGA
>CALMMO010000488.1 GCA_937868455.1 uncultured Marmoricola sp. | reverse complement strand
CGGCTTGCGCCGTAGCCCATCTTGGACATTGCCGCACCGACCAGAAGCCCAGCGGGCACCAGCGCAGCACCGATCCACGTTGTCGTAGTCGAGAACGTCATCATGCCGATGCTTGCCACCAAAACACCCAGGAACATCACACCCACGGTGGCCCAGGCCGCCCAAGTGTTGCCGTGGTGACCATCCATCGCCATAACTGCTCCTCAAATTCGCGAAGTGACGTAAGTCTTTCAAGGCATCTTAGTGCGCATTTAAGTGGTTGGGTCATCGCCCCGATCAAATGCGCCCCACATGTCTGAACCGGTCGTCACCTGTGCGCGTGGAGCGTCGTACTTCTCACTCATGCTTGGCCAAATGCGCGCCTGCCCTAATGCGATCGCGCCCGTGGTCGACGCCGCCGCAGCCCGTGATGGCGGTGATCACTGCCGCCACGAGGCACGTCCAGTACCAACCCGTGAAGGTGGCCCCCACCAACGAGCTATCCGCAGCCTGTTTCAACAGGTCACTGCGACCCAGCAGCGTCACACTCACCACACCAAGCCCACCTAGGGCACACAGCCCTGCGGCAAATTGGCGAGGGCGCGCACGCAGCACCAAGAAGGCTCCCCAAGCGGCTAAGGCAACCAGTGCCAAGGCATTTGCCAGCGGCAGTGAGGCAATCGTGCCTACGCTCCCCTGATCCCCTGCTAGCCACGGCTTAGCGCTGGCCACGGCACACAGGGCCGCGCTGCAAACTCCGGCACCGATGACCACCGGGGCCTTCACTTCTCACCCAGCAATAGGTCGTGGTCAAAACACGTCCGCGCTCCGGTATGGCAGGCAGGGCCCTCTTGATCCACGCGCACCAACAACGTGTCGCCATCACAATCCAAACGCACTTCGTGCACCCACTGACGGTGCCCCGATGTTTCGCCCTTGACCCAATACTCCTGCCTCGAACGAGACCAGTACGTCGCCCGCCCCGTGGTCAAAGTCAGGTGCAGCGCCCGGTCATCCATCCAGCCCAACATGAGCACCTCGCCGGTGTCGTGTTGTTGGACAACGGCGGGCACGAGCCCATCAGCACTTCGTTTGAGTCGAGAAGCGATGGCCGAATCAAGGTGTGTCACGGCGCAATTATCGCCTAGGTCGGCCTAGTCCTTTGCCTGCTGGGCGACCCACGAAGCGTGCAGACGCTGGTAGACACCTGATTGGGAGACCAACTCTTGGTGGGCACCCGACTGCACAATCTGGCCCTTATCAAAGACCAACACCTCATCGGCTGCCTCAGCAGTGGAGAGTCGGTGGGCAATCGTCACGGCTGTTCGCCCGCGCATCAACGACTCCAACGCCCGGGCGATGCGCATCTCGAGTTCAGGGTCGACCGCGCTGGTGGCCTCATCGAGCACCAACAAGTCGGGCTCGGCGAGGTGGGCGCGGAGCAAAGCGATGAGTTGACGCTCCCCAGCGCTCATCGATTCCCCGCGTTGTCCCACACGTGTTGCGAGTCCGCGCGGTAGCCCGTCGAGCCAGTCGGCTAGGCCAAGCTCTTCAGCTGCTCGACGTACGTCCTCTTCGGTGGCGTCTAGGCGCCCGTATCGGGCGTTAGCCAGGATCGTGTCGTCAAACAAGAAGCCTTCTTGCGGCACGAGGACGACAGAGCGCCTCAAGCAGGTATGAGAAATGTCGCGGATGTCGACGCCATCGAGTTCGACGACGCCCTCAGTGGGATCCATCAAGCGGCACAACACCTTGGCGAAGGTGGTCTTGCCCGATCCAGTTTCGCCCACGACCGCCACCCGCGAACCCGCGGTCAAGTGCACGCTGACCTCGCGCAGAACGAGTGGCCCAGTCGGGTAGGCGAAATCGACCGAGTCGAAACGCACATCGAGCGGGCCACGGGGTAACTCGACGCCATTAGGTCCGGCATCGATTAGCTCGGCTGGCGTCTCCAAGATGCCAATGACCCGCCGCCAGCCAGCCACCGCGTTTTGAGCATCGGTGAGCACTTGGGTGCCCATCTGCACCGGCCCAACGAACAGGGTCACCAAGAACGCGAAGGCCAAAATCTCACCGGCAGTGAGCTGTCCACCAAGTCCTAGCAAGATCCCGATAACCAGCACGCCGGCGTTGGCTAGACCAGCTGAGATCCCACCAAGTGAGAAGGAGACTGAGGTCAAGGCCTGAGCCTTGATTTGAGCCTTCTCCCAGTCAGCGATTGATGAGTCGATGCGAGCCTGGGTGCGAGCTTCAATGGCGAAGGTGCGCACCACGGCTGCACCCACCACTGGCTCGGCCACCGCCGAGAGCATCACGCCGACCAGTCGACGCACCTCGGAGTAGGCATGCGACATGCGGCGCTGGAAATATCGAAGACTTAGGAA
>CALMMO010000487.1 GCA_937868455.1 uncultured Marmoricola sp. | reverse complement strand
CGATTGCCAAAACAATAAACATGCTAGTACTCCACCCCATCCGCCCGGTGCCCAACCCCAAAACCAGAACGCTGATGAGCAAGAGGCCGAACAAGGCGTCATAGATCACCACAGCTTGAGCGATGTTCTCCTCGGCCGAAACCGCGAGCAACAGCAGCGCAATCATCTGGATGACGAGCACGGCCATGTGCCAACTACGTTGCTTGACGGGTTCGCTGGTGAACGAGCCTGTCAGCACCCCGGTGAACGCCCAGAAGCACATGAGCACGCCGTAGGTGACCGCGAACCAGAGGCCACCGGCGAGTGAGTAGTCGGCGGCGTAGGAACCTGAGATCGCCAGCACCGCTGCAGCCATTGCCAGGTCGTAGAACAGGTCGACCCAGGCAGGGGCTGGCCACACGAACGAGGAAGATTTGGCCATGCCCCTCAGCCTAAAGGCGGGGGCGGAAGGTCGAGCGCACGGGTCAGCCGGGCGAGATAGTCGGCACGGGTCACCTCGATCACACCCAGACTGCCCAGGTGCGGGGTCCACCACTGCACATCAAGTAGTCGGTCCGGGTGCCCGTCATTGAGCCGATCGACCAAGCCCATCAAAGCCACCTTGGAGGCATCACGTTCCAGGTGAAACATCGACTCCCCGGCAAAGAGGCCCCCGAGGGCGACGCCGTACAACCCGCCGACCAGACGCCCCTCAAGCCACGTCTCAACCGAGTGCGCCCAACCCAGGCGGTGAAGTTCGCAGTACGCCGCAAGGATCGCGTCATCAATCCAGTTGCCCTCATCGCGCACGGTGCCACACCGCACGACCACCTGCTCGAAGGCCGTGTCGACCCGAATTTCGTATCGCTTCGCCGAGGCGCGCATCGAGCGCGAGACCCGCAACTTGGCCAGGGGCAGCACCCCACGACGCTCGGGGCACCACCAATCCATGCCGTCCCCAGACTCGGACGTTGGCATTGGAAACATCCCGCGTGCGTAGGCCGCCAGTAACGTGCCGGGACTCA
>CALMMO010000486.1 GCA_937868455.1 uncultured Marmoricola sp. | reverse complement strand
GGGGTGAGTTTGCGAGGCGGCATGGGGGCCTTCCGAGGTCGAAGGTGACTTTTCCTTACGTAGTAAGTTATCGTAGCAAACCTTACGCCGTACGTATTGAATTGGAGATTCCCATGCAGCACCCCTCCCACGATGACGCAGCCCACGGGATGGAGCCGACGATGCACGCCGCCCTGCGCCATGAGTACGGCGACCCGTCGGTCGTGAGCACGGGCATCGTGCCTCGACCAACGCCAGACCGAGGTCAGGTGCTGGTCAAAGTTGCGGCGGCGGGCCTCGATCGCGCCACGCTGCACCTGATGACCGGCACGCCGTATTTGGCACGGCTGGTGTTTGGCATTCGGCGCCCTCACCCTCCAGTGCTCGGGATGCAGGTGGCCGGCGCCGTGGTCGGTCTTGGTGAAGGCGTCTCGCAGTTCGCGATCGGCGATCGAGTGTTCGGCATGGCTACGAGTGGGTCATTCGCGGAATACGCCGTCGCCAAAGCGTCGGTGCTCGCGCGAACACCCGACTCAATCACCGATGAGGAAGCCAGCACCTTCGGTGTCTCAGCAGCCACGGCTTACGAGGCGGTCGTGACCAAGGGCCAGGTCGGCGCCGGTCAGAAAGTGCTCATCATCGGCGCCTCGGGTGCCGTTGGTGCTTACGCGGTGCAGTTGGCCAGCCACCTAGGGGCCGAGGTCACCGCTGTCGCGAGCGCGCCGAAACTCGACTTTGTGCGCAGTCTTGGTGCCACCTATGCCGTCGATTACCGCACCACTGCCATCGCGGACCTCAAAGGCCGCTTCGATGTCGTCATTGACGTCGCCGGAAACCGGAAGCTCTCCGAACTTCGCTCAGTTCTCACCGCCCAGGGCACGCTCTTGCTCGTCGGGGGTGAGGAGGGTGGCCCGGTGTTGGGCGGGCTCCAACGCAACATGGTGTCGGCGCTTGCCAACATGTTCACGAAGCAGATGCTCGCCTCCGTGGTCTCCTCGCCCACAACGTCCAGCCTCACTGAACTCGCCGATGCCATGGCTAAGGCGAGCATCCATCCGCCGTTTGATCGCACTGTGGGCCTCGACGGGGCTCTGGGTGCCATCGAGTCAATGGTTCGCGGTGAACTCCAAGGACACGCAGTCGTCACACCCTGACGCCCAACATCCCTACCGGATGCGGAGGTCGAAGTACGTCCACTGGGCAGGGTCGAAGAGGGGCAGCACGGCGCAACTGAGGAATGCGACCACCGAGAAGGCGATCACCGTCCAACGCAAATAGCGATCGCGCCACAAGGCTGGGGGTGTGTAGGACCCTTCATGTCGCATGAACGCGTCAAACACTGCGGCGGCTCCAATGAACTCCCACAAGTTCGGCAAGGCGGCAAGAACGACCCTGGTGAAAATCCCCAAGGGTGGCAATTGTCGAAATTCAAACGTTGCCATGTAGCTGAAGGCAGCGACTCCGGCCAACCAAAGCAACGCTGTCCGCCATCGTGGATTGAGTGGGATGACCCGGGAGATGATGAGGAGAAGGCCGAGCACCGCGAAGCCAGCGACGGTCGCAAATAGCCAAGTTTGGGAGGAAAAATCGCGGACTGACTCGAAGGAATCGAGGTAGTCCTCCCACCCAAAGACCCCCATGTGGACGTAGTACGACGCCACTTGGGCCACCCACGTCAGAGCCGCGGCAGCCGCAATTCCTCTCAAAACCGTAATTGAGCGGGGACTCACTACTAGACCTTGGTTTTCGTGGTGTCTGGCAACAAGAACGTCAACGCGACCAGGCCGGTCACCGCGAGGCTCGCGGTGGGGCTTAGGAAGGCGAGTGCCGCGCTGGCGGCGTACGCCGGAGGCCCCAGCAAATAGTGCCGGGTGCGGTGGCCGATTGCGGCGACGGAGAGATCTTCGCGTTGAAGACCTCGTCGCACGGCCCACCACCACACGGCGTTGAACGCGAGGGCGAGCACCAAGAAGGTCAAGGCGTAGAGCAATGCAGCGGTGCGTTGGTCCTCGACGTGGTGACTGAGCAACTCCTCACCGACCACCTTGGTCGGGAACGGGATGAACGACACGACCAGGAGCAAGGCGAGGTTCAAGAGCAGCAAGCCGTGATCAGCCCCGCGCAGGTCGCGGATCAAATGGTGATGGCTTAACCAGGTCGCGCCCACCACAACGAACGACACCAAGTAGGCCACATAGACCGGCCACTGCTCAGCCAGTCGGGTGGCCAGTGACCCGGTGCCCTCGGGAATCTTGATCTCCAGGACTAAGAGGGTGATGGCGATCGCGATGACGCCATCGCTAAAAGCTTCCAGACGACCAGTGCCCGCGAGTGGTGCAGCGGTGTCTCGTGGGGTAGTAGCGCCCATCGGTGGCTCCTCTGAGTTTGGTTAGTGGAACCTTAGGCCTTGGTGAGCGGCGCCTACAGTGGCGCCATGGCAAACCCTGATCACGGCCAACCCGTGCAACTTCTAGGCGTCTACAACGCCGACGGCGGAGTGCGCGGTGAGTTGGCGTACGTCGTGGGCCACCTGCTCGGGCGAGTGGAGTGCCAGTTGTGTGACATCACGCATTCGCCGGTGCGCCGCAAGCGCGCTTGGGATCAGTTCGTTCAAGAGTTCGCGATCCCGGTTGCGGTGGTGCATCGCAACGAAGTGCCAGCCGAATTTGCCCAAGCAGTTGACGTCGAGCGACTGCCAGCGGTCTATGCCCGCTATGCAGATGGTCATGTCGAGGAGTTGGTCGAGCGCAGCGAACTAGCGTCCGCAGAAGGCTCGGTTGAGGCATTCGAGAACCTGCTACTGGCCAAGTTGAGCGGCTAGCCTCAGAACGGCCAACTGCCGCCAACGACCTTGGGCAACCCATCGATGTTCCATGCGCTGCCCGGCATCGTGAACGTCTCTGAAGTGCCATAGATGATCTGGTCTTGGCGCAGCGCCGGGATGGCGACGACGCCGGACCAGCGCTCTGGGTACTCGACAGCCGAACCGAACATCGACTCCTCCAACTTCTCAATGAGGGACTGAGCCGGGTTGTCGCTGCTGGCCGGGCGCCAGTCGAGTACGACGGCCGAGGAGCCGTAGTGATTGCCCGAGCCCACGACCGGCAAATGGATCAAGATCGATTGATGGTAGGTGCTTTCGGGAATAGTCAATTCATCGACTGGCACCATCACAGTTACGACTGCTGACGGAATCCAGGCGCGAGGCTCGGGGATGATCGTGAGACCGGCAATGTTGGGGTTGTTGGGCAACCCGGTGTTTTGCACGATCGACTTGTTCATCTCGGCCTGCGCCTCGGCACGGACCTTGGTGATGGTGGCGTGGATGAGCACCTCGCACACACCCACAGGTTTGCCTTCTTCAGGCATGGTGATGTTGTTCTTGGCTGCGAGTTTGCGGGCTTCGTCCTCGGCTGGCCCCGAGACGGTCATGTCTTCGCATGGCACCCCGAGCGAGGTCAGCCCAGCTAGTGCGATGTCCTCGACCTTGCCCTCGCCGATCTTCACCAACTCACCTGAGGTGGGCAGCCGTGGCGGCAGCCCATAGGCCTCTAGTACGACGGCGATTCCGACCGCGGCAGCGACTTTCACGATGCGCTCACAGGCTTCGGCGGCCTCACCAGCTTCGAATTGCGTCATGCCCAAGCAGATCGGGTTGTACTCAGCCATCAACGTGGATGCGCCATCGATGAGGCCGTTGTAGGCCGCTGCGATCTTGTCCCACACGGACGCGGCGGCGTCGAGGAACATGTCGGCCTGGCAGGCCAAGTCACACGGATCGACGCTGCCAAAGTCGCCGGGACAGTACATCCCTGGCACCGGATAGAACTCGCTCAACGAGGCCGCGGAGAGTTCCTGCCCGCTGGGTTGCGCGACGGTCAGTTTGCCGCCGCCCGAGAGCATCCGCCCGGTCCACGGCACCGAGGCAACTCGGATGCAACTTTGCAGGTCGGTGTTGGGCCGCCAGCCCAAACTGACTGAGGCTTCCTGCAAGCGGAACTGGGGTGAGTCAGCTACCTGCTCGGTGGGCGGATCGTAGGCAACTAGGTTGCTTGCGCCACCGATCGGGCCGTAGCCCGAAGTGGAGCCGTCGGCACCCAGGCCTATCACGCGGATGTAGACCCGGCCGTTTTGCCCGGCGCTGACCGACTGCAAGAACTGTTCAAGCTCGGCATCGGTGACGTCATCTGGGTTCATCACATCGGGCAAGGGTGAGTCGCTCAAACTCTTGCCGTCGGCGTCAGCCGCGTCCGCC
>CALMMO010000485.1 GCA_937868455.1 uncultured Marmoricola sp. | reverse complement strand
CCGGCGCCGTCGAGCAACTCAAAGGACAAGTCGACTCGACCCGTCACCTCGTGCGCGCGAGCCTCGACTGCGGGTGTGTCGATCAGGCCTTCGCGGCGGATCGAGTCGAGATCAAACTCAGGACCCTGTTCGGAACTCATCCCTCTTGCGATGACTTCTTCGACCGAGATGCACCGATCCAGGCCATGCCCCACTCGTCGTGGTTCAAGAACACATCGGCGGCCTTGACCGCCTCGACGATCTGGGGAGTGCGGGTGTCCATGATCGCGCAGGTCAGACCGTGGGTCATCGCCATCGGCAGCCAGGTGGCGTTGAGGGCGTGACGCTCGGGCATCCCGAACGAGACATTGGAGGCACCACACGTCATGTTGAGTCCGAACTCATCACGGATGCGGCGCATCGTCTCGAACGTGGTCACCGAGGTGCCGGTGTCGGCACCGATCGGCATCGCCAACGGGTCGATGACGATGTCGTGGGTTGCGATGCCGTATTCGGTGGTGGCTACGTCCACGATCTTCTTCACCAACATCAGCCGCTTCTCGGCCTCCATCGGGATCTCATCGGCGTCGTTGGGCAACGCGATCACCGCGGCGTCGTACTTCTTGACGAGGGGGAGGATGGCCTCCATCCGGTCATCTTCTGCGGTGATCGAGTTGACCAGCGCGCGGCCCTTGTAGACCGAAAGGCCAGCCTCCAACGCCTCCACGACCGAGGAGTCAATGCAGATCGGCTTGTCGGTGATGCTTTGCATCTTGATGATCGCCTTGGCCAACAAGTCGGCCTCATCGGTCAGCGGCACGCCCATGTTCACATCGAGTACGTCGGCGCCGCCCACCACCTGCGCCGCGACGTCTTTCTCGATCGCTGAGAGGTCGCCGGCACGCAACTGCTCTTGGAAGATTCGACGACCAGTCGGGTTGATGCGCTCACCGATCAAGCAGAAGCGGTGGCCGCGTCCGATGATCACCTCTTGGGTGGCAGATCGAAGTTTGGTCTCGAAGTGAATGCCGTCGGCGCTCACGGGCGTGCCTTCCTGTTCGGGTGAGTTGTTTAGGCGTGGACCGGGGTGCGGCGCGCGTTGAGGAGTTCCTTGGCGCGCTTCACGGTCGCTGATGCATCAGCGGCGTACCCATCGGCACCCACGGCGTCGGCGTACTCCTGGGTGACGGGGGCGCCACCGACCATGACGATGACGCTGTTGCGCAGGCCAGCCTTCTCAAGGGCGTTCATGTTGGCCTTGAACATCGGCATCGTGGTGGTCAAGAAGGCAGAGAACCCGACGATCTCGGGGTTGTGCTCTTCGATCGCAGAGACGAACTTCTCCGGCTTGACCTGCACGCCGAGGTCAATGACCTCAAAGCCCGCACCTTCCAACATGATGTTGACGAGGTTCTTGCCGATGTCGTGCACGTCGCCTTGCACCGTGCCCATGACGAACTTGCCGATGGTCTCGACGCCGGTGTCGGCCAAGAGGGGACGCAAGACCTCCATCGAGCCAGCCATCGCCCGACCAGCGATCAGCATCTCGGGGACGAAGAAGTCGCCGCGCTCAAAGCGAGCACCGACCTCTTCAAGTGCGGGAATGAGCGCCTCGAACAGCAGCGACTGGGGCTCCATGCCCATGCCGAGTGCTTCGTTGGTCAGCTCCAGCACTCGCGGTCCGTTACCGACCAAAGTCTCGTCATACAAGCCTTTGAGGATCTCTTCTGGTGTCATGCCACACCCTCCTTCGGGAATTGTTGGCCAAGCAGTTGGGTGAGGTGACCTGCTTGGTCGATGAGAAGTTGCGCGATTGCCTCATGGCGCCCGCTCAACCGGGGGGTTGGGCCCGAGATGCCCAAGGCGGCGACGACCTCAGGGGAGGCGCCGCCAGTGGTTGTGTGAAACACGGGCACGGCGATACCGGTCAGCCCGACTTCGAGTTCGTCTGTGGTGGCCGCCCAACCTTGGCGGCGTACGTCGACCAACTGAGCCTTGAGCTCAGTTGGATTCGTGATCGTCTGGTCGGTCAACCCAGCCAGCGTGCTGCTCCAGGGGAGTTGGTCGAACGCTAAG
>CALMMO010000484.1 GCA_937868455.1 uncultured Marmoricola sp. | reverse complement strand
GCTGGGTAGGGCATGCCGTGGCTGATGATGGTGCTTTCGAGGGCAACCACTGGTCGGGATTCGGCTAAAGCGGCCTCAACTTCGGCGGCAACGGAGAGTTTCACTGGGCTTCCATTTCTGATTCAAGGAGTGCGTGGGTCAGTGGTGCCACTGCGCCCGCGACTTCGATGGTGTGTTTTGCGGCGTGGGCGCCAAATGTTGCGGCAACCTCCGGTGAGTCGCCCAGCATGATCCGGTGCACGTAGGCCGCCAGCGCGGCATCTCCAGCACCGGTCACATCGACCACAGTGCGCGCGGGTGCCACCGGGATGCGAGCGCTTCCATGGGTCGAAGAAAGCAGCGAGCCTGCCGCGCCCTCACGAAGCCAGACGTACTCCACACCGCGTTGATGCGCCCACTCGCAGGCCTCCTTGATCGAGTCGGTCTGGGCGATCGCTAGGAGTTCGTCATGGTTGGGGGTGAACGTATGCAACGGCAACGCGGCCAGATCTCGCAGCCGGCAGCCCTTGGCGACACTCACAGGGTCAAGCATGACCGCCGCGTCACCAGCCAACTCCATCGCGCGGGCGAGGGTGTCGATAGGCAGATTGCCGTCGAGTACGACGACGCTCGCGCCACCAAACCACTCGGGCTTCAACAGATCGGGAGTGATCGCGTCGGTGGCAGCCATGTCAGCCACCCCAATCACCAAGCCGCCGTTGTCGTTGAGCACGGCGGTGTAGGACCCGGTGTCGTGTCCCGAGTCGACTTCATGCAACCCGGCTCCTGCCAGGCTTTCACGCAATGTCTGTGCCGAATGACCCGCGCCCAGAGCACTGATCAGGGTGACGTCGGTGCCTAACCGGGCCAGGTTCTCGGCGATGTTGCGACCCACACCCCCTGGGCGCACGGTGGTGCGCCCAGGGTTTGAGGTCTCCGCGACCGGCGCGGTGTTGGTGCGTGCGATGGTGTCGAGGTTTGACCCACCGATAACCACAACTGACATCGATTAGGAGCGCAGGGCTTTCGCCAAGTCGTGGAAGTGCTCCACCAACAAGCCCATGTCGTCTTCGGTGTGTGCCAGCGAGACCAGCCACTGCTCGTCAAGTCCGGGGGGAGTCAAGATGCCGCGGTTAACGCCCCACAGCCATGACAACTCGGCCAGACCGAAGTCGGTGGCTTTGTAGTCGCGGTAGTTGCGCACGGGTGTGGCTGACCAGGTCACGCAGCCCTTGGCGCCCAGACCAACCGTGTGAGCCGGGAGTTCGAACTCTGTGATGAGTTCGTCCATGCGAGTCATTGCTCGGTCGTTAATCGCCTCAACGGCATCAAGGGCCTCGTGGGTGCAGATCTCATCGACGGCTTGGGCTGCGGCCATCACCAACGGGTTGCCGTTGTAGGTGCCAAAGTGCGCCATCCGGCCGTCAACGACAACCTCCATCACTTCGCGCTTGCCACCAAAGGCTGCCAGGGGCAGGCCCCCGCCGATGCTCTTGGCCAGGGTGATCAGGTCAGGCTCGACGCCCAACCGTTGCGCAGCGCCTGCATAGCCAGCGGTGAGGCCGGTCTTGACCTCATCAAAGATGAGTACGACGCCGTGCTTGTCGCACGCTGCCCGAACCCCAGCCAGGTAGCCCTCGTCGGGCACCACGATCGAGAGGTTCTCCACGACGGGTTCGATCACCATGGCGGCGATCTCGGACCCGTGGGCGTTCAGGACTCGATCGAGTTGCTCGAGGTCGTTGTAGGGCACGACATAGACGGTGCCCGCCTCGACGTCGAAGGGAACCTCTGGGGTCGGGTTGTCGGCTGGGCCGATTGCATCCAGCGGGGGCTTGACCGAGACCTGCAAGGCGTCGTAGCCACCGTGGTAGCCGCCTTCGATCTTCACGATCGCCTTGCGGTTGGTGTAGGCGCGGGCTGCTCGCACCGAGTACATCAGTGATTCGGTGCCGGAGTTGGTGAAGCGCAGCATGTCGAGGCCGAAGCGGTGCCGGAACTTTTCACTCATCTCAGTTGCCTGAGGGGAGGGAGTCACGAACAACGTGCCCACTTCACTAAGCGCGTGTTGGATGCGGTCGACCACGACTGGGTTGAGGTGGCCGACCAGCATCGCGCCAAATCCCATTGAGAGGTCGAGCAGTTGGCGGTCATCGACGTCGGTCAACCAGGCGCCGCGAGCGGACTTGATTGAAATCGGGTAGGGGTCCCAGTGCTGGAAGGAGGAGGTCACACCCAGCGGCAGGCTTTCAGCGGCGCGAGTGTTGTGCTCACCGGAGCCACTTGTGTCAGCAGTGAAGCGATCCCATTCGGCTTGCAGCAAGGTCTGCACGCGTCCTGGGTCAACCGGGGTAGAGGTCGCAGGCAGCCAGCGGCGGGTTGCCGGGTCGTGCGCGGGCCAGGTCACAGGGTTGGCAGTCATCACAGGGCCTTTCTTCACGCTTCGCCACGGAATACGAAGCAGGATCGCCCTATTGTGACGGAATCCGTGGCTACATGCGACGTAGGACTGCGGTCACCTTGCCGAGAATGCTCGCGTGGGTGCCATCGATGGGGTCATATGACTCGTTGTGAGGCATCAGCCAGACCTTGCCGTCTTTGCGCTGGAACGTCTTGACGGTCGCCTCACCATCGAGCATGGCGGCGACCACTTCGCCATTTTCGGCAGTTGGTTGCTGACGAACCACCACGTAGTCACCGTTGCAGATCGCCGCATCGATCATGGAGTCACCAGAAACCTCGAGCAAGAACAAGGTGCCATCGCCCACCAACGTGCGGGGGAGAGGGAACACGTCTTCAACTCGCTCTTCGGCAAGGATCGGACCACCCGCAGCGATGCGGCCAACCACTGGGACGTAAGTCGCAGCCGGCAGCGGTTGGCTGGTCGAATCGGGGTCAAAGTCTTCGGCCTCACCAATCGAACGGCGAGCAGCCATCACCTCAGGCAAGAACACCTCAAGGGCGCGCGGACGGTTGGGGTCACGGCGGATGAAGCCCTTGCTCTCAAGCACACGCAACTGGTGGGCAACCGAGGACGAAGAGGCCAACCCGACGTGCTCACCGATTTCACGAATGCTCGGCGGGTAGCCACGCTTCTCGATGGAGTCTCGCAAGACATTGAGAATGCGCTTTTGGCGGGCGGTGAGACCAGTCGCATCGGGGGCAGCGTCGGGCAACTCGTGCACGTTTGTCTTCTCGTCGCTGCTCATGGTGGTGGCCTTTCCAGTCGCGGTTTCAAAACACGCTAGCCGACCAGAAGCCTTGAATCAAACATCTGTTCGAATCGGTGTGTCGCGGTGTGGTCAGGGTTACGTACCGCTCTGATCAGCGGAGTGGTTTGATCACGCCATGACGTCAGTAGCGGTTGTCACAGGGTCGGCTAGGGGTATCGGACGGGCGATGGCCCAGGCACTTGTTGCTCGCGGTTATGCCGTGGTCGTCACCGACGTTAATGAAGCAGCGGCGATGCAGACGGCTGTTGAAATCGGCGCGGTCATCGGGTTAGCGCACGACGTACGCGACGCGGCGAGGCATCGCGAGGTTGCCGCCATCGCTGCTGAACACGGCACCGTGAACGTGTGGGTTAACAACGCCGGAGTTGGCTTTGACGGGGCGCTGTCTGAGTTGAGCCAGGAACGGGCTGATGCTTTGGTTGATATCAACTTCAAGGGCGTCATGTATGGCATGCGTGCGGCCATCGCTGCCTTTGGTGAGCGCGGGGGAGACATCCTCAACACGGCCTCCCTCTCTGGTCATGGGCCGGTGCCCGGGTTGAGTGTGTACGCCGCCACGAAAGCCGCCGTACTGTCTCTCACAACCAGCGTGAACGCTGAGAACAAGGCGATTCGCTGCCACGCGATCTGCCCAGATGGCGTCGACACTCAACTGGTCGCTGACATGGATCAGACGGGTCAGGCTCGAGCGTTGATTGCCTCGGGTGGACGCATGTTGAGCACTGAAGAGGTTGCCGAAGCGGCCGTGAACATGATCGGCACCAACAGAGTTGTGCGCACTGTGCCGGCATGGCGTGGCGCGATGATGCGCCTGTCGAATCTCACCCCAGGGCCGAGCATGAAACTCGAGCCCTTAATGCGGCTTGAGGGCAAGTTGCGCATGAAGCGCGCCGGGCGCTGACGGCTGCCTGTCCTTTGCTGGGCGTACGTCGCAAGCCGCGACACGCCCATCGAACAAATGTTCTCTAGATGCTTGAAACACTCGAACACCTGCTCTAATCTCGTACACGTGTTCGATTGACGTTCTGAATCGAGAAACACAGGCGGTCTTGAAAAAACTGTCGGTGGCCTCGTTTAGAAATCACTCGAACACGACAAGAGAAGTCGACACCCGATTCGCGGTCACGGTGGCCGCGATCTTCCCCCGGAGGTCAAAATGAGCAGCGTCACCCTTGTTTCAGGTTTCGTGCCCACCAAGTCTGTGGCACCTCAGCCTGCGCTTCGACTCACCCGACGTGGTCGCGTCGTGCTTGTGCTGCTCTTCACCGCGGCGCTCATGGCGCTGATGATCGTTCGAGGCGGATTTGCAGTCGCGACGCTCAGCGCTGGCTCACCTGGGCCCGTGCGCGTCATCCAGATCCAGCCCGGCGACACCCTCTACCGCATTGCTGGGCAGCTGGCTGCACCTGGCGAAGTCCGCGAGATGGTCTTGCGCATCCAAGAACTCAACTCCTTGCCCGACGACGGGAGCCTGCAAGTGGGCACCCAGCTCGCGGTGCCCAAGGGGTGACCCAAAGCCGCGATTGACGGACCTCCTCGACCCAGGTTCGTTGATCAAGGGGAAGCACGGGGGACAGTCACATCTGAGTGGCTGTCCCCCGTTTGGGTTTTTCGGAGCGGGTGTCAAAGTCACAAGTAAACCTGTGACTTTGACACTTTGCGGGGGAGATC
>CALMMO010000483.1 GCA_937868455.1 uncultured Marmoricola sp. | reverse complement strand
GCGCACCGGTGATGGTCTCTCGCTCGATGTCGTGCAGCGGGCGGTGAGCCAGTGAGTTCCGCGCTTCTAGCCAGAGTCGCCCTGAGTCGCGTCTTGGAACCAGGAGAGCCCAAGGCACTGGCGCTGGTAGCCGAACTAGGACCCGAAGTTGTCCTCGAAGCCCTGCACGAACAAGCCCAACGACCGGGAGCCTCCGAAGGCCTGGTGGGCAGGTTGGCGGGCATCGAGCCCGCACGAGACTTGGAGCGGGCGGCGGCCTTGGGAGTCAGGTTCGTGACGCCCGAGGACCCTGAGTGGCCGATGGCCTTGGCGGATTTGGCATTTGCCGGCGAGACGATGCAGCGCGGGCAAATCCCGGTCGGGCTGTGGGTGCGTGGCGTAGGCAACCTGTCCGAACTCTGCACGAGGGCGGTCGCGATAGTTGGCTCACGGTCGTGTTCGGTCGCGGGGGCAGACACAGCGGCTCAACTGAGTTTCTCGGTGGCCAAGCAGGGGTGGACCGTGGTCTCGGGGGCGGCCTTCGGCATTGACCAAGCCGCTCATCGGGGTTGTTTGGCTGCGAAGCACCCGACTGTCGCTGTGCTGGCTTGCGGACTTGACCGGGCCTATCCAGCCTCTGCGGCGCCCTTGCTCGATGTGATCGCAGCAGAGGGGGTCGTGGTCTCCGAATCACCTCCAGGGGAGCACCCAACGCCGATCAGGTTCTTGGCTCGCAACCGGATCATCGCGGCTCTGGGCGCGGGCACAGTGGTCGTGGAGGCAGCGATCAGATCAGGTGCGCTCAACACCGCAACGTGGGCCGATCGCATGTCTCGCATGCTGATGGGTGTGCCTGGTCCGGTCACGAGCGCGCCATCCACAGGGGTGCATCAGATGATTCGCCAACGCGGAGCGCTCCTGGTCACCTCGGGCGAGGAGGTTCTCGAAGCAATCTCACCCAGTGGTGATCATGCTCAGGGGACTTTGTGGGAGCCCGCCAAGGCACGAGATCGCCTCTCGATAGCTCATCAGCAGGTGCTGGATGCGGTGCCCGTGGTGCAAGCGGTTGAGGCTCCACGACTTGCACGAACTGCCGGGATGTCACTGGGAGTGGTGAAAGAGGCATTGGCAGTGCTGGAGGGTCAAGGCTTCGTCGTACGCCAAGGGGAGCGGTGGCGGTTAGCTGACTCGGCCTAGACAATGCCGCCGCTGATTTCTTCGCAGTTCGGGCCTGTCTGCGGCAAAGCTGCACGGGGGAGGCTTACCGTGGCCTGCGTGAGCAGCGACGACCTACTTCCTGAGTCGATGACGCTCGCCTTGGCGAAGTACGAACGACACCTCGCATCCGAGCGTGACCTCACCCCGCACACGGTCCGTGCCTATGTCGGAGACATTTCCTCGATGCTGGCTCACGCATCCCGACTCGGCCACACCGACGTCGGTTCGCTCGACATCCGGACTCTGCGCAGTTGGCTTGCCAACCAGCAGACGCTGGGCAAAGCCCGCACCACGATGGCGCGCAGAGCAACCGCAGTGCGGGTGTTCACTGCCTGGGCTCTGCGTGTTGGGCTAAGCCACAGCGATCCGGGCGCACTCTTGGGCTCGCCTAAGGCCCATCGAGTGCTTCCGGCCGCCTTGGACCAGCAAGAGGTTCGGGCAGTGCTCGAAGAAGCAGGCGCAGCAGCAGTAGCCGAAGGACCAGTCGGATTGCGCGACGTAGCGATCTTGGAACTGCTCTATGCCACTGGCATCCGGGTGGGGGAGCTGTGCGGTCTCGATGTCGATGACATTGATCGATCCCGTCGGGTCATCCGAGTGTTTGGCAAGGGGCGTAAGGAACGCACAGTCCCTTATGGCGTGCCCGCCGAGCGTGCGATCACGACCTGGCTAGAGGCCGGTCGCCCGGCACTCTTCGTCGCCGGTGCAGGTGCAGCCCTGTTCTTGGGAGCACGTGGCGCCCGCATCGACCAAAGGACCGTGCGTTCGATGGTGCACAAACGCATCGCACAGGTGCCTGGAGCGCCTGATCTGGGTCCACACGGCTTGCGGCATACGGCCGCGACACATCTGCTTGAGGGTGGTGCTGACCTGCGGACCGTGCAAGAACTCCTTGGCCATGCCTCTTTGTCATCGACGCAGATCTACACCCACGTGTCTAACGAACGTTTGCGCGCCGCCTATCAACAGGCTCACCCACGAGCCTAAAGCGGCAGCAGTCGGATCTGACGCACGACCAGAAGCAGCGGGTTGAGGTACTGCCTTCCGCGAATCAAGCCCCAGTGCAGGCAATAGCCGGGGAGGCAGTGCCCTCCACGCGCCTGCAAGGTGCCAATGACCTGGCCAGCAGTTACGTGATCGCCTTTGGCAACGCTGGCCCGCACCGGTTCGTACGTCGTGCGCAGTTGTCCGTGAGTCACCACCACAACCGCTTTGCCAGCGATCTTGCCCACGAAGCTCACGCGGCCAGGCAGGGCAGATCGAACTGGAGAGCCGAGGCGCCCGCGCAGGTCGACCCCTCTGTGTCCCCGGCCCCATGTCAGCGATGGTGGGTCGAAAGGCCGAACTACCGGGTGAGGTGCTGCCAGTGGCCACGTGCCCCGTGGCATCTGCGCGCCGTCGCTCGTGCCGAGTTGGGCAGCAATGGCTAGGGCAAAACTGGCAAGGGCCTGGAGGAATCTCATGGATCCAGCTTGGGACCCATGCCGGCAACCAGGGAGGCAGTCAACCGGGCCTGTGGACAGGGCCCAGTGCCGACGAAGATGTGGACGTGAAACCCCAACGCGCTGGGGCCGCAGCGTCTAGCTCGCGGCTAGGAGTGTCTCCACTGTCGCCAGATCAGACTCGAGCATCGTGGCGCTTTCAGCATCGGTGATGCTGACCGCTCGAGCTTGCGCCACAGCCTCACGTGCCGCTTCAAGATCTCCTGCTGTCGCATGTGCTCGGGCCACGGCTTCATAGGCGTAGGCGAGATCCCAATCATTGAAGCCGTTGTCGAGGCACAAAGCTAAACAGCGGCTCGCGTGATGAAGTGCGGGTTCGCCACGCCCCAGCACGGCGTAGACCCGAGAGCACTGCCACTCGCCTCGAGCGAAGTTCTCGGGTCCGCCAATGGCGGACCAGTGGTGGCGCGAGGCGTGCACCGCGTGCACCATCTCATCATCTTGAGCAGGTGTGCGGTCTGCGATGTCCATGAGGCTCCACACGTGGTTGAACAGACCAACCGCCACCCGGCGAGCATCGGCATCGTCAAGGGCAAAGTCAGGGCGAGTCATCATCGGTCTCCTGGTGGACTGGGGTGGCACCAATGATGCCTGCCGCGGCTGATGTGTGGTCAAGCGCGCGGTGGCGTCGTACTGCCTTAGCGTCATACGCCTCGGTCCGCTATAGCTCTCAGTTCGTACGACGTCCCGGTTGAGCGACGCCCACACGTCACATGTGCGGGCGCTCACCTAGCGCCGATTCGAAAGTTAGCGCGTCGGTGACTTAGACTCACCCACAGCAGTTCTTTGGAGCTGACTACGCATGCCCTCATCTTGGCGAGGCTCGATCTCGATCGAACCTGACAGCGAGGCGTCGACTCTCGGTCCCATGCCCAGCATGGGTCGGGTTGCGCAGGGCATCAGGGCAGGTGGCACCCGTCATCTGCGACGAACCGAAAACAGGTTCGGTCTACGCATGCGCGTGCCCGAGCCGCAATAGAAAGCAGCCTCACATGGCAGTCGTAACTATGCGCCAGCTCCTCGAGAGCGGCGTCCACTTCGGTCACCAGACCCGTCGTTGGAACCCCAAGATGAAGCGCTTCATCATGACCGAGCGCAACGGCATCTACATCATCGATTTGCAGCAGTCGCTGTCTTACATCGACGCCAGCTACGCCTTCATCAAGGACATCGTCGCCAAGGGCGGCAGCATCATGTTCGTCGGCACCAAGAAGCAGGCCCAAGAGGCCATCGCTGAGCAGGCCACTCGCGTAGGGATGCCCTACGTGAACCAGCGCTGGCTCGGTGGCATGCTCACCAACTTCTCGACCGTGCACCAGCGGATCAACCGTTTGAAGGAACTCGACGAGGTCGACTTCGACAACGTTGCTGGCTCTGGTCGCACCAAGAAGGAACTCCTCCAGATGAAGCGCGAGCGCGACAAGCTCGACCGCACCCTGGGCGGCATCCGCGACATGACCCGCACCCCCAGCGCTGTCTGGGTTGTCGACACCAAGAAGGAACACCTCGCGGTTGAAGAAGCTCGCAAGCTTCGCATCCCGATCATCGGCATCCTCGACACCAACTGTGACCCCGATGAGGTCGACTTCCCGATCCCCGGCAACGACGACGCGATCCGCGCCGTTGGCCTGCTGACTCGAGTCATTGCAGACGCCGTGGCCGAGGGCTTGATCGCTCGCGCCGGCCTGAAGACCAGCGAGGCTGCCTCCATCGGCTCCGACGAGCCGTTGGCCGACTGGGAGCGCGAGCTTCTCGAAGGCGACAAGGCCGAGGCACCCGCTGCTGAAGCTCCTGTCGCAGTTGCCGCCGTTGCAGACATGCCCGCAGCTGAGGTCACCGAAGCAGTGGTCACCGAAGCAGCTCCTGAGGGCAAGAGCTACGAGGGCGCAGTTGCAGCCAACGAAGACGGTTCTGCTCCCAACGACTTCACCATCAAGGGCAACGCCCAGTCGATGAAGTTCCACGCGCCCACCAGCCCTTGGTACGACCGCACGAAGGCCGAGTTCTGGTTCGAGACCGCTGAGGCCGCTGAGGCCGCTGGTTTCGTGAACGCTGAGACCAAGAACGCCTGATCCCCACACACTGAAGAGACGAGAGAAGAGAAATGGCGAACATCACCGCTGCCGACGTTAAGCGGCTGCGTGACATGACCCAGGCCGGAATGATGGAGTGCAAGAAGGCACTCACCGAGACCGATGGCGACTTTGAGGCTGCTGTCGACTTGCTGCGCACCAAGGGTGCGGCCAAGGCCGCTGCCCGCGCCGGTGAGCGTGAGGCCACTTCCGGCCTCGTTGCCACCTCCGGCAATGCGTTGATCGAGCTCAACTCTGAGACCGACTTCGTGGCAAAGAACGAAGAGTTCATTGCCGTGGCCAACCGCATCGCAGAGGCCGCTGACGCTGCCAAGGCTGGCGACGTCGACTCCCTCAAGGCACTGCCGATGGGTGAGAAGACGGTCGGTGAGGTCGTGCAGGATCTGGCGATCACCATCGGTGAAAAGATCGAACTCGGTCGCGTTGCCTACTTCGAGGGCCCCGTCGTCACCTACATGCACAAGCGCGCTGCTGACTTGCCGCCTGCGGTTGGCGTGTTGGTTGAGTTCGAGGGTGACAACTCCGAAAGCGCTCGCGGCGCTGCCATGCAGATCGCGGCGATGAAGGCTCAGTACCTCACTCGCGAAGACGTACCCGCCGACATCGTCGAGCACGAGCGCGCGATCGCTGAGAGCATCACCCGCGAAGAAGGCAAGCCCGAGCAAGCGATCCCCAAGATCGTTGAGGGCCGCCTGGGCGGGTTCTTCAAGACCGTTGTGCTCCTGGAGCAAGAGTCGATCAGCGAGTCGAAGAAGAGCGTGAAGCAGGTCCTCGACGCTGCTGGTGTCACCGTGAAGCGGTTCGCCCGCTTCGAGGTTGGCGCCTAATTAGCTAACGACTGTGGGGCCAGGCACTGAGGTGCTTGGCCCCACAGTCATATTTGGCCTTCGCCCTCGACTCTTTGAGCGCTAGATCAGGCTCCAGCCCAGACCTGCGGTGGCACACACCAGCAGGGTGCGCAGCGGGCTCCAGCGGGCACCGAAGAGCAAGGCCAGTCCTGCGATGGTGATCACGATCGCAGGTGGTTGCCACGTGCTCCAGACCGGAACAGTCAGATCAGAGCCGA
>CALMMO010000482.1 GCA_937868455.1 uncultured Marmoricola sp. | reverse complement strand
GCGGCATCGCGAGCCAGGCGCCATCCACCTGACTGGCCCCGCTGGCTGATCAGGATCTCCGCGCGCCTGAGGTCGGCCAGAATCGCCTGCAAGAACCCGTGCGGGATGTCTTGGGCGCGGCCTAGTTCTTCGGCCGAAACCGGTCGGGAATCAATGCGGCCCGCAATCTCGATCAACGCCCGCAAGGCGTAGTCAGACTTGGCTGAGACTCGCATGACGAGAAGTCTCCCACGCCGATGACTAGCGGGCTCTTTCTGTTCGAGACAGCTGCGGCGTTCCCCGCTGTGGTCAGGCTCACTCACCCATCCTGCTTGCGTATCGCCGCCGTACGAAGCACAATTATGTTACCGGCAAGTAATCGTCGGCAGACAGCCCGCACACGCGGCCCGATCAGACCCAAAAGGTGCATCGTGAGTCACTACAAGTCCAATCTTCGCGATATCGAATTCAACCTCTTCGAGGTGCTTGGCCGCGACGAAATCCTGGGCACTGGCCCCTTCGGCGAGATCGACAGCGAGACCGCCCGTCACATCCTCGGCGAGGTCGACAGACTCAGCCGCGAAGACCTCGCTGCCTCCTACGAAGAGAGCGACCGCAAGCCCCCGGTCTTCGACCCCAAGACCTACACCGCTCCGGTCTCCCCTGCTTTCAAGAAGAGCTACGACGCGTGGATGGACGCGGAGTACTGGCGCCTGCAAATCGGCCCCGAACTCGGCGGCACCCGCGCACCCAGCTCTCTGGTGTGGGCGCTGGGCGAGATGGTGCTCGGCTCGAACGCTCCGATCTGGATGTACGCCGCAGGCCCAGCCTTCGCCAGCATCGTGCACCGCAACGGTAACGACCGCGACAAGCGCATCGCCGAACTCATCATCGACAAGGGCTGGCACACCACCATGGTGCTCACCGAGCCTGACGCCGGATCGGACGTCGGCGCTGGTCGGAGCAAGGCCACGCTCAACGATGATGGTTCGTGGAACATCACCGGCGTCAAGCGCTTCATCACCTCCGGTGAATCTGACCTGACCGACAACATCATCCACTTGGTGTTGGCTCGCCCCGCCGGCATCGAGGGCGTCGGTGGACCCGGCACCAAGGGCCTCTCGCTGTTCATCGTGCCCAAGTGGCACTTCGACCACGAGACTGGCGAACTCACCGGCGAGCGCAACGGCGTCTACGTCACCAACGTCGAGAAGAAGATGGGCATCAAGGTCAGCAACACCTGCGAACTCACCTTCGGTGACTCCGGTGTCGGTGGCGGCGAGGTGGCTCAAGGTTGGCTGCTCGGCGAGGTCCACAACGGCATCGCGCAGATGTTTGAGGTCATCGAGAACGCTCGCATGATGGTCGGGTCCAAGGCCATCGCAACGCTGTCCAGCGGCTACCTCAACGCACTCGAATACGCCAAGACCCGGGTGCAGGGATCAGACCTCACCCAGGCCGCCGACAAGACGGCTCCCCGAGTCACGATCACCCACCACCCCGACGTACGCCGCAGCTTGATGACCCAAAAGTCATTTGCCGAGGCCATGCGCGCGCTGGTGCTCTACACCGCCAGCTTCCAAGACTCGGTGATGATCGCCGAGGCCAACGGCGAGCACGACGACTTGGCCTCGCGGGTCAACGACCTGCTGCTGCCGATCGTCAAGGGTTACGGCTCGGAGCGCTCGTGGGTGTTGCTGGGCACGGAGTCACTCCAGACCCTGGGTGGATCAGGCTTCTTGCAGGAGTACCCCATCGAGCAGTACGTCCGCGACGCCAAGATCGACACGCTTTATGAAGGTACGACGGCGATCCAGGGCCAAGACTTCTTCTTCCGCAAGATCGTCAAGGACCAGGGCAAGGCACTGGGCTTCCTGGCAGCCGAAATCCAGAAGTTCATCGACACCGAGGCTGGCAACGGTCGCTTGAAGGTGGAGCGCGAACTCCTGGCTAGCGCCCTTGCCGATGCCAACGCCATCGTGGGTCACATGGTCAACACGTTGATGAGTTCGGACGTCAACAGCGGCGGCGACGTACGCAACGTCTACAAGGTGGGGCTCAACACCACCCGTGTGTTGATGGTGCTCGGCGACGTCGTGTGCGCCTGGTTGTTGCTGCGTGGCGCCGAGGTGGCCCTTGGCAAGCTGGGTGGGGAGTTGTCGCCCGCCGACAAGGCCTTCTACGAAGGCAAGGTCGCGGCTGCGTCATTCTTCGCCACCAACAACCTGCCGAAGATCGCCGGTGAGCGCGTCATCGCCGAGAGCGTCGACATGTCGCTGATGGACCTCGACGAGGCTGCGTTCTAGAACGTTCACACGCGAAGGCCGGGCCGGATTGTCTCCAGCCCGGCCTTTGCGTATCTAGTTAGGCCTTGGGTGCCCGTTTAGCGACACTCCACTTCGACGCGCCGCTCAAACTGATCTCGCGCACCGAAACCTGCTTATCACTGGGGCCGACTGAAGCATCGAACGTTCTGTCGTAGGGACCAACGTAGACACGCTGGATCTTGCTTCCGACTCGGAACTGGAATCCCTGGGTGCGCAACGAGCGGCTGTAAGGCCCCCGCTGGAAGTGCACTCGCACCGTAACCAGGTTGAGACGCTCAATACTGGTGATCACGGGCGCCGACGGAGCCGGCGAACCCGGAATCGTCACCCAGACGCTGGCAGTTGGGTCGCCTTCGGCGCTCAGCAGAACAATCTCAATGCCCTCCGGTGTCTTGATCGGCACCTCAGTGTGCATGGCTGCGTTCACCAAGTCAGCGTTGTCCCCCAGAGTCCACGGATCCGGGTCTCCAGGGAAGCCATCGATGATGTCAAACGCACCCCCCGGACCGCCACTGCGGCGGACAATCAGGCCCGGGCGCGCATTGCCACTCGATGTGACAGAGGAGTCTCGCCGGTACTCAACCCAGTAGTCCTTACCCCCAGCCCTGATCTTCAGCGCCTGGATGCCGTCGCCGGAGTCCTCCGCAGCAGCCAAGTCCCAATGCCCCGACTTAGTAACGGTCACGATATTCCCGGCCCAGCCAAGCTTCTTCAGGATCGGTACAGAAAACTGACCGGTCGAGCTGCCCATCTGGTCCCAGCGGTCGCCGTACTCCTCACGCTTGCACCACCCGCCCACGGGCACCGCGATGCCTCCGTAGCCACACTGCAGCGAGTTTGCGTGATGCAGTCCAAGGTTGTGGCCAAGTTCGTGCACGATCGTGGACCTTGCCGGGATCGACAGAATCCAGGTGACGTTCCCGGGCATCTGACCCCAGGATCTCGCGTGGCACTGAGGCATCATCACCATCAGCCGTTGGTACCTAGATGCGTCGACACCCACCGCTTTCGCCCTCTGACGAGCGATCTTGGTGGCCTTGGAATGCCGAGACCTCGGACACAGGTTTTCACTGGCTTGCTTCCAGTCGAGCAAGTGGTAACTCATTGTGTGACGACCACGACTCACGCGCGAGAACCACGATTGGGTTCGAGTTAGCTCACGTTCCATGTCCGCGAGCTGATAGCGCGGCTCAGTCGTCGGCGATTCCGTCCAATACAACGGCACCACCAGCACACTCAGCCTGCTTGGTGCAGCCCGGAGTGGTTCGCCCGACCGCGCAGTGAGCACAGTGTCATCGGCTCGAGGCGGGTCACCTGTGGGCGAGGATTCTGGCGCGCGGCCCCACGCGGCCGAGGGAACCAGCAGAGCGCTGGCAAGAAGTACAAGGACAATAAAGCGACTCTTCATTGTGGGTCTCCGATCTCTCAGTGACTCTCAGGAGCCTTCCTTCAAGGTTTTGATACGTCTTTAGATGCTTCGGAATGTTCTCTGCTTGTCTGCGAACCATTGGCCCGCGACGCCACCTAAGCTCACCATCATGACTGACCAGGAACTGATGGCCTCGTACGTCGACGCTTGGGAAGAGGCGGTGACGAACTTCCTCGCGCTGGTACGTGACCTGCCCGCCGATAAGTGGGAGTTGCCGACCGACCTTGACGGTTGGAACATCAAAGACATCGTTGCGCACACCGCCCACCTCGAGGCAGTGCTCGCAGGCGCGCCCGAGGAGACCATCGAGGTCGCCCCCGCACCACACCTTCGCCACCTGATGTCGTACTACACCGAGCAGGGCGTGCTTGCACGACGCGATCGGTCCATGTCCGACCTG
>CALMMO010000481.1 GCA_937868455.1 uncultured Marmoricola sp. | reverse complement strand
TCAGCGGCATCGGCGCCGCTGCCCAACTCGCTCGCGAACTGCCTGATCACAGCTACCTAGTGCTGGAGGCGCGCGAGGTGAGTGGCGGCACTTGGGACCTGTTCCGTTACCCGGGGGTGCGTTCCGACTCCGACATGTTCACTCTCGGCTATCGCTTCAAGCCCTGGCATGAAGATAGTTCTCTGGCAGATGCCGACCGGATCTTGAACTATGTGCGCGAGACCGCGCAGGAGTACGACGTTGACTCCCACATCCGGTTCGGGCACCGGGTGATCTCGGTCGACTGGTCGACCGAAGATGCCCAGTGGAGCATCGTTGCCCGCCATGGCGACACGACCGTGACGTTCACGGCGACACTCTTGTGGGCGTGCTCGGGTTACTACTCCTATGAGTCGGGATACACGCCGTCCTTTGCCGGGCAAGACTCCTTTGCCGGCCAGATCATCCACCCCCAAGCCTGGCCAGAGGATCTGGATTACGCCGGTAAGCGCGTTGTCGTGATTGGTTCAGGTGCAACAGCCGTCACGTTGGTGCCCGCCATGGCGCCGACCGTCGCGCACGTGACGATGCTGCAGCGTTCGCCGACGTACGTCATGAGTCAGCCGCGCGTTGATGTGGTGGCCCGATTATTGCGCCGCACACTTGGTGCCGCGCGTGCCTATCCACTGATCCGATGGAAATCCATCGTCTTGGCGAGTGTCTTCTATTGGCTGTGTCAGTTATTGCCCGGACCGATGGCCACACTGCTTCGAAAGGGCGCGGCGGGGCAACTGCCTGAGAGGTACGACGTCGACACGCACTTCAAGCCCGTCTACGGACCCTGGGATCAACGACTGTGCATCGTCCCGGACGGTGACCTTTTTGCAGCGATCTCCAGCGGCAAGGCATCGGTCGTGACCGCGACCATTGATCGGTTCGTGCCCGAAGGGGTCAAACTCACCTCAGGTGAAGTCCTCCCTGCCGACATCATCGTGACCGCGACCGGGCTGAACCTGCAGGCGTTCGGCGGTGCCTCTGTGCTCATCGACGGGGTAGAGATCGAGCCGAAAGACACCATGAGCTACAAAGCGATGATGCTGTCGGGAGTGCCGAACTTCTTCTTCACCATCGGCTACACCAACGCGTCGTGGACGCTCAAGGCCGACCTCGTTGCTGAGTTTGTGGTTCGAGTCCTTCGACGATTCAAGGCGACGAACACTCGCGTCGTAGTGCCTGTGCGTGACCCCTCGGTGGCCGAGCGACCATTCATGGACTTCGAGGCGGGCTACGTCATGCGCGCCCTGGAGAAGTTGCCCAAGCAGGGTGATCGGGTGCCCTGGATGCTCAAACAGAACTACTTCAAAGACATTCAGTTGATCCGCAAGGGATCCCTTGATGATGGGGTGTTGGCGTTTTCCAATCCCCGCGAACGGGTGTGAAAGTCACAAGTAAACCTGTGACTTTGGCGCCTCACCCGGATGATCCTCCCCGCAAAGCGACAAACATCCCGGTGAAGCGAGTCACCTTTTGCTGACCCTTCCGGAGTGGTCTCTCGACCAGCGCCGCAGTTCACACCACTATGGGCACCATGACTGACCTGCCCCGTTTGCCCAAAGGTTTCACATTCGGCACCAGCACCGCGTCGTACCAGATTGAAGGTGCGGTCCATGTTGATGGCCGCGGGATGAGTATCTGGGACAGTTTCTGTGCCAAACCAGGCACCATCCTCGACTCCAGTTCAGGAGCGGTGGCGTGCGATCACTACCACCGACTCGACGAAGACGTCGCCTTGATGGCCGGTCTCGGCACTCAGGGCTACCGCTTCTCGATCGCGTGGCCGCGCATCCAGCCCACCGGCTCGGGAGCACCCAACCAAGCTGGCATCGACTTCTACAGCCGACTCGTCGACAAACTGCTTGAGGCCGGCATCGAGCCCATGGCCACCCTCTATCACTGGGACCTCCCGCAAGCACTAGAAGACCAAGGCGGGTGGGTCAACCGTGACACGACCGCACGGTTTGGGGAGTACGCCGCCATCATGGCTGAGGCCATTGGCGACCGGGTTGGCAAGTGGTGTCCGGTCAACGAACCAAACGTGGTCACCCTGTTGGGGTACGGCCTGGGCATTCACGCTCCTGGCAAATCGCTGATGTTCGACTCGCTGGCGGTCGCCCACCACCTGAACGTGGGGCATGGGCTCGCCGTACAAGCTTTGCGTGCCAACGGCGCCAAAGCGGTGGGGTCGGCGACAAACCACATGCCCGTGTGGCCGCTGTCCCAAGATGAAGACGACCTTGCCGCGGCGGGGTTGTACGACGACATGTGGAACCGCATGGCCGCCGACCCGATGCTCTTGGGCTCTTACCCAGGTGACTTCGCGATGTTGATGCCAGTGGCGGACGGCGATCTGGAAACAATCCACCAGCCCTTGGATTTCTACGGCGTCAACTACTACAACCCGATGAAGATCGGTGCAGCCGGAAAGCAAACGGTTTCGGTCGGTGAAGTGACCGGCAGCACGGCCGAGGGCTTTGGCGCTGCAGAGATGCCCTTCAGCGTCCACGAGATCGAGGGTTATGAGCGCACCGGGTTCGGCTGGCCCATCGTCCCCTCCGGGATGACGGAGGTCTTGATGATGCTGCGAGATCGCTACCCAGATATCCCGCCGATCTATGTGACCGAGAACGGATGCGCCTACGCGCATGGTCCAGATGAAGAGGGGTACGTCGATGACCAGCCTCGCATCGACTACTACAACAGCCACCTCAGGGCGGTGGCGCACGCTGCCAGCCAGGGCGTCGACGTACGCGGCTACTACGCATGGAGCCTGATGGACAACTTTGAATGGGCCGAGGGCTACACCCAACGCTTCGGGCTGGTCCACATCGACTTTGACACCTTGAAGCGCACGCCCAAGGCCTCTTACGAGTGGTACGCCGACGTCATTAAGGCCAACAAGTGAGCGCCCCCTCGGCCCTCGCCGAGCCCACCGTGCGCCCAGGCAAGGGCTGGGTCGCAGGAATGTGCCTGCTCAACGCGGGCATCATGGTGGCCTTCTTCGTGCCGATTCAAGTGTTGTTGGCCCAGCAATCCGAACTCATCGTGCCTGGCGCCAAGGAAGTCACCTTGGCGTGGACAACTGCTGCTGGCGCCTTGGCGTCAACGATCTTCAACCCAGTCTGGGGTGCCCTTTCGGACCGCACACTGTCGCGGTTTGGTCGTCGCGTGCCGTGGGTATTTGCGGGTGCACTCGCTTCGGCGGCCGCACTGCTCTTCTTGTCGACTGCAGTGACCTTGCCAGTGCTGGTCATTGGCTGGGTGCTGTGCCAGACGGCAATCAACGCCATCTTCGCTCCGATCGTGGCCGCCGTGCCCGACCAGGTGCCGGTGGCTACCCGCGGGGTGATCGGTGGCCTCGTGGCCATGTCGCAGACCCTGGGAGTGGCCCTTGGGTCAGCCATCCCCATGCTCACCGATTCGATCCAAACCGGCTACATCGTCGTGGTCGTAATCCTGGTGGTCTCGGCGGTGCCGTATCTGCTCCACTCGCGCGACGTACAACTGACCCGCGCTGAGTACGACTTCGCGCAAACTCGCGACGAGCAACGTCGTCGGCTGCCCATCGACGCCACCATGAAGGCCGATTTCAGGTGGGCCTTCATCACCAGGTTCTTGATGCAGTTCGGCAACGCGTTGATGTTGTTGTTCATGCTCTATTTCTTGCAAGACGGGCTTGGGATGGGCCGAAAGGACGCCGAGGGTGGCGTGTTCCTGCTGACGGCCGTCTATGCGCTGATGACAGTCATCACTGCCGTCATTGGCGGCATCGCCTCGGACCGGATGGGCAAACGCAAACCGTTCGTGATTGGTTCGGGACTCGTCGTTGCAGTCTCGTTCGTGGTCATGATGCTGGCCCACTCGATGCCGATCGTGATGGTTGGAGCAGTGCTGATGGGTCTGGGCTTTGGGATGTACCAAGCCGTCGACTTCGCCCTGATTACCCAGGTGTTGCCCGATGCCGATGGCCGCGGCCGAGACATGGGGATCTTGAACATCGCCTCGGCTCTGCCCCAGGTGGCAGCGCCGCTGATCTCGATCCTGCTGATCTCTGGGTACGGCGTGAGCTACCCGCTCTTGTTCTTGGCCGCAGCGATCGTTT
>CALMMO010000480.1 GCA_937868455.1 uncultured Marmoricola sp. | reverse complement strand
GGCTGCTACCGCATTGAGTACGTCGGCGAACCGATGATGACCATCGACTTGATGCACCACGGTGAGTTCGGCGACCACAACGTCAGCGGCATGATCATCACCGCCCAAAGGCTCATCAACGCAGTGCCCGCGGTCTGTGACGCTGAGCCAGGCTTGGTCCTGGCCAAGGATCTGATGTCAGTGACCGGTCGTGGATTGGTGAGTCGCTAGCCCATGGAGTGGACCCAACCCGGAGTCACCCAGGTTGCTCCGGGCGTGCACCGGATGCCCCTGCCCTTGCCGATGGACGGCCTGCGGGCGGTCAACGTCTATGTGATCGAGACCGAATCCGGATTGACCTTGATTGATGGCGGGTGGGCGATCCCAGAGTCGCGCGCCCTCTTCGATGAGGGGTTGGCCTCGCTTGGCTACGCGGCAAGCGACGTACGGCGATTTCTAGTCACCCACATGCACCGAGATCACTACACCCAAGCGGTCGCGATCCGGCGTGAAGCGGGCTCGCAGGTGGCCTTGGGGTGGGAAGAACACCACACCCTGGACCTCATGCATGGCGAACTCACCCAAGACCCGGCGATCGATCGTTTGGCGGCCTGCGGTGCCGCGGGTTTGGCCAAGGCGTATCGCGCTTTGATGCCGGCCGAGCGCCCGTCGATGGATGACTACGGCTATCCCGATGAGTGGCTGAAGGCCGACGCTCCAATTGCTTTGCCGGGCCGAACCCTCAATGCAGTCGCCACTCCTGGGCACACGCGCGGACATTTCGTGTTTGCGGATCTGGAGGCGCAACTGCTCTTTGCGGGCGATCACGTGCTGCCCACGATCACGCCCTCCATAGGCTTCGAGCCCGCCTTCGCGCAGCAACCGTTGGGCGACTTCTTGACCTCGTTGGCCAAGGTGCGCGCGATGCCTGACTTGATGCTTTTGCCAGCGCATGGTCCCGTCACGGGGTCGTCGCATGCGCGCGTGGATGAACTCATCGAGCACCACCGAGTGCGGCTGGATCAGTGTCTCGCTGCGGTCGGTGCTGGATCGCGTACGGCGTGGGAGGTGGCCGCCGAGGTGCCGTGGACCTCGCGGGGTCGTCATCGCGATGAGTTGGGACCCTTCGATGTGGTGTTGGCGGTCTTTGAGACGCTGGCTCATCTTGAGTTGTTGGGAGCGCGAGGAGACGTCATCCGCAGTGAATCTGACGGGGTGATCGAGTTCGTCCCCGCGCATCACCAACCTGTGACCCAATAGACATCGTTTGGCCCCAAACATTCACCTGATACCCCTTGACGGAATTGTCTGACAATCAGACGATAGAGGTGGTGGTGATCCCACCAGGCCGGGTGCCTTAAGGCATCAATAACTTCGCCCCAAGGGTGCTCGGTTCGCTTAGGAACCCAACAAGGATTCGGTGAAGGAGCAGGTCGACATGACGACCCCGGTTATGGGCCAACAGGCCCCCAAAGCTACAAAGAGCGCTGGGCTTGGCCTCGGCGCGCTGATCGCGTTGGCGGTCGGCTCGATGATCGGCGGTGGCATCTTCAGCCTGCCTGGCGACATGGCCGGCAGCGCCGCCCCCGGACCGGTCATGATTGGTTGGCTCATCACGGGCGTGGGCATGTTGGCTCTGGCCTTGGTCTTCCAGTCACTGGCAAACAAGCGCCCCGACGTTGATGGTGGCGTTTACGGATACGCCCGCGAAGGGTTCGGTCCTTTCGTCGGCTTCACTTCTGCATGGGGCTACTGGCTCAGCGCCTG
>CALMMO010000479.1 GCA_937868455.1 uncultured Marmoricola sp. | reverse complement strand
CCTAGGCCCCCGTTTGCTTCCCGCAAACACAAACTCAGGTGGGAAGGGTCACACCGTGTGCTCAGCGATCAGACGTAATGCGAGCGTGGGGCAGGTGGGGCGGGGCGCCCAAGTTTGAGGTGTCCAACGACGACTGAGGTCGCACACGCGCCGCTAAAGCAGCCGTTGCTAGTTGCTCGACGTGAGCACGTGCTTCGAGCACTCCACGCAAGCGGGCGACAAATGGGTTCGCGCCCCGGGGAGTATCGATCCGTAGCGCAGCGAGGCCTAGCAAACTCTGCATGAACCCCTGTCGCACTGACACTGACTGCGCGCGAGCCAACGGCACTATGGACGTACGTCGAGCAAAGACCCCCTCCAGCGAAACCGCGAGTTGGTCACTGAACCCGAACGCCAAGCGTCGTCCACTCGCGGGCGCAAGCCAGGAGGCGTGACGCCCTGCTGGGCTGAGCGGAATCTGGCTGGGGTCTTGACCCAACAGCTCCTGGGCTAGTTGCCACACCAGCGCCTTCGGTGCGGCCGGCAGCAAGAGCCCTTGGGCGCCTTCTTCATCACCCTTGACTCCACCAGCAATCGAGACCTGCAGGGAGGCCAGTCCCCACGGCCTCCACATCACGGGCTCGTGCACTTGAAGGCCCTGCAGCCTGGCCACATGGAAGGTCTGGGTGGTCACATTGAACATGCCGTGACGCACTTGCAGCCCGGTCGGCACGACGGCTAACTCCCAGTTCCATCGCCCGATCAACTTGGTGACCAGCGACCAACCCAGACCACCCACGGCAGCTAACGAGAACCCAAACGCGGTGAGGTCGAAGCCAAAGGATTTCAAGATGATCACTGTCAGTGCGGCGATCACGAAGAGGATTGATTCTGGTCGCGCCAAGATCGAGATCAGGTGCCACTGCAAGGGCACCCGAACCAGCGGAGCAACCGGTGGCACAGGGCCTGCAGCAGCGTCCTCGGGGGCCAGTTCGCCAGGTGCTTGGCGGCGAGCCAACAAGGTGTGCCGCATCGAGGTCGCCTCGGCCACCGGAAGGTAGGCCAAGCGCGCCTCGGAGTCGGTGGTGCCAGTTTCGATCCGCAACTCAGCGACCCCGAGCAGTCGAGCCATGAAGGGCTGGTTGATGTCGATGGCCACGATCCGGTCGAGGCGAACGCGACGTGAGTGGCGTGAAATCAGCCCACTTTCGATGAGCAACTCGGTGTCACTGATCCGGAACTTCGTGCGCCACCACGAGGCAAACCCGCTGACGAGCCCCAGACCCACAATGACCCCAGCAAACACTGCCAGCATCGAGAGCTCGCGCCGCCCGTTCATGATGTCGCGACCGATCGTGAAAGCGGCAGCGGCCAGCCAGACCCCTGACTTGGCGATGGGGGTCAGCGGTGAGAGCCGCCGATAGGGCAGAACCTCGGCA
>CALMMO010000478.1 GCA_937868455.1 uncultured Marmoricola sp. | reverse complement strand
ATATTGCGCTCGAACATGGCGAACACTTCACCTTGGTCAACGCCCTCGCCTTCGCTGACACCGGCATCCATGTCGGTGACCAAGGCGATCGCGGAGTAACACATCTGCATCTCGCGGGCCAAGACCGCTTCTGGATGCCCGGTCATGTTGATCAGCGACCAACCTTGCGCGGCATACCAAGCCGACTCTGCGCGAGTGGAAAACCTCGGCCCCTCGATCACCACCATGGTGCCGCCGCGCTTGACTCCCTCGGCGTCGCCGAGCACCTGGCTCAGTCGCGGGCAATAAGGGTCGGCAAACGGCAGGTGCACCGCGCCTGTTTCGACGTAGGTCTGCACTCTGCTCGTCGTACGGTCCACAAGTTGGTCTGGCACCACCACATCGCCGGGCGCCACCTGCGGGCTCAGCCCACCCACGGCGCAGGGAGCCAGCACCTGCCGCACCCCCAGCGAGCGCAGCAACCACATGTTGGCGCGATAGTTGATCTGGCTCGGCGGGAACTCATGGCCCGCGCCATGGCGTGGCATAAACGCCACCGACCGCCCGCCGACCTCCCCCACGCTGACCGGCCCCGAGGCGCGTCCGTACGGCGTCTCCAGGCTCCCCACCGCCTGGGCATCCTCCAGGAACGAATAGAACCCACTGCCACCCACGACCGCCACATCAACTGACATGCCCCTAGCCTGCCGGGCTTCAGCGGCTTTGCCGAGACTCGCGGCGAGAACGTCAGATTTCCGTAATCACCGGCCCGCTCACGCGCGTGTGGTCCGCCCGACATGAGCCGCCAACGGGGCATGATGAGGTGACATCGATGTCATGACCGAGGAGACCGCCGTGCGCATCACCGAGCGGATGAACCGCAACTTCTTCATCAAGCTGCTCGTGTGGGCTGTGCTGTTTCTTCTGCTCTATACGGTCACCATTCAGTACCAAGTTGTCTGCGAACTGGGCGGCAGTTGGCGCACCCCGGTCTCCCTGAAGACCCCGGTCGACGCATACACGCCGGTCAACATCTACATCATGTGGTTTTACGCCGCATGCCTGCTCTACGTGCCGTTTTCGGGCGCACTATTTGCGCTGAACCGTCGCATCACCGCGATCCAGGTGGTGGCCTTCTATCTCAGTGTGATTGCGGTCTATCTCCTCAGCTACGCCATCTATCTCGTCTTCCCGACCACGGCGGCCGAGGTGATGTTGACGTCGTACGAACCCAACAAAGATCTCTTCATCAACCGAGGGATGTTCGACGCACTGCAAAACCTCTACGCGCAGAGCACCCCACTGGGAGACTTCCCAAGCTTGCACGTGGCTCCGCTGGTCGTGATGGGTCTGTTTCTGTGGCGCTACTGGCGGTGGCTGCTCGTGGTCTACCTACCGCTCGCATTCCTGGGCGGCGTGGGCACCTTCGTTCTGAAGTTTCACACCGTGATGGGATTTCTCGGCGGCGCAGTCATGGGCGTCTTCGGGTGGCTGGTCATCTTCTCGTGGCTACTTCGGGTGTTGAGTCGCTTTGAGCAGTCAGCGGATGCCGTGGCTGGGTGAGGGCCCAGTGGTGTCCCGCTTGAGGGGCGGCCTGAGTGTCACCATGCTCACACTTGCATCAGTTTTTGATACAAAATGACACTTTTGACACTGTTGCCTGTCGTCCTAGATGATGGTGTCATCAAGAATCCGTTTGCATCGGATCCAGCAGCAAGGAGGCCCAGTGTGACACGCACCATCCCACGGTCCTTGGCGCCTGTGATTGCTGAGCTCGAACTTGAAGCCGCTGATCTCGTGACCACTGCGAAGCTTGATGAGATTCTCAAGGCTGCGGGTGTTGGGACGGCCACACGCACGGTGGCATCGCGACTGCGCGAACGCGGTTGGCTGCTCCCCACAGGCCAGCGCGGAGTGTGGGAGTTCGCTCCCGGTGCAGCCGCCGGTGCAGTCAGTCGCGGCGGTCATACGCGCCTCTTGCGATCCTCCCTCGCCCACGGCTACTTGAACTGCGGCCTGACCTTCCAGGCCGCTGCTTGGGCGCATGACTTGGCCGACCGTGCCCCGGTCCGGTTGGAGGTTGCCGCCATGACGGCCCACGAGGCTCGAAAGCTTCCCGACGGACTAGATGTCTCAGTCTTCGCACCGAGGCTCGAGTACGTCACACTGCAGGGCGTACCAGTCCTAGCTCCGGCCAGCGTGCTGGTTCAAATGGCTGCCCAACCCGGCGACGTACGCTCATGGACTAGTGCCCTGGAGTGGCTGCCAGACCTTGCAGCGGAGGCCGTCGCGCAGGATGTGTTGACCGAACTTCAAGGGCGCCCGACCACCGTCGCAGCACGGCTCGGATACCTAGTCCAAGCTCTGCGCCCAGACATCGCTGATCAGGTCACCCGTCCGGGCACAAAGACCTGGTTTGGCCCTCGCCAGACGCTGGTGCGGCACGACAACTACTGGCAGATCGCCGACACGCTCCTGCCATTCGATCCACGGTCGCTGGCCTCGGTTGCTGGAGCAGTCACATGACCAGCGGCCCCATCACCCTCACCGTGGGTTGGCTCGGTCGACACACACCTCCAGGTTCCGGCGTTGACGGGCGTAGGGCAGCCGTCATCGACATTGCCCAGGACCTGCTGTTGCGTGAACTCCATCAAGGAGGCGTGCTTGACGCGCTTGTGTTCAAGGGCGGAACGTCACTACGCAAGCTCTATGCAGGGAATCAAGGACGCTTCTCCCTCGATCTCGACTTCAGCGTCTCCGACCCGAGTAGCGACCCCGACACCGTGGTCCTCCACCTCATCGGTGAGATCGACGGACTGCGCATCGGTCCATTCACATATGCCATCACCGAACGGCGAGGCAAGTGGTGGCTGACAATCGACAGCGACCTCACAAGGGAGGAATCCCGGCTGGCAAGCAAGCTCGACGTTTCGCCTCCTCCATGGCTCCCACCGATTCGCCGAGGTTGGGTCTCAATGCCTGTGCACGGCACATACGGCAACCCGCCTCTGCCAGAGCTCCAAGTCATCCGACTAGAATAGAACATCGCGGAAAAGGTCTCAAGGCTCAATAGGACGACCACTGCGCGTGACCTCTACGACCTCGCGTGGCTGGCTACGCACCAGCGCGAAATAGGTGCTCTGGATACGGACCTGATCAGGCGACTCGCCGTACTCAAGATCTGGGTCGATGCGCACGGCGTCGCTTCTGCTGCCTGCTCATGGCGCCCCGGCCATGAGGCCCGTCCCTTTGACCCCGATACGTGGCTGCGCCGTCGCGAAGCCAGCGAGGTCGCCCTCGACGACATCGGTGCTCTGGCAGCACCAACCCCGTCATTGGACGACCTCAACGCAACCATCAGCGCTCACTTTGCGTTCCTCCGCAATCTAGACTCCGACGAGCAGCAACTCGCTGCCGCCCGCGAGCAAGACCGCGCGATCGCACTCCGGCTACTTTGTGAACTGCCGGGCGTCCGACTATCGGAAATCGGCATCTACTAGGCCCAGGCCCTTCATGGCCTCGCCATCTCTATTGGCTTCGTACCAACGTGCGACAAGATCTCGTTGAGTGTCACTCAATGTTTGGTGCCGCGAAAGCAGAATTCCTAACCGCCATCTGGAACGAACAGCGGTGAGGCAGATGCAACTGGCCCCGTGGGCTCAAGTGAATCTGATAACGAAAAGAAAAGTGGAGCTGAGGGGATTCGAACCCCTGACCCCCTCCATGCCATGGAGGTGCGCTA
>CALMMO010000477.1 GCA_937868455.1 uncultured Marmoricola sp. | reverse complement strand
TCGGGTGTCGAGCACGGCAGCAGCCTGCGGCAGTGAACCTGCCGGTGAGAGCACCCGATGGGTTCCTACTGGATCGGACGAGAGCTGCATCACATCCACGACAAATCCTTTCACGATTGCGCCATTCGGCCGCAAGATATACGCGTTTCGGCTGGACTCGACGAACAACCTCTCCTACTCTGTCAGCCTACGCGCATCCGAGACAAGCTGTGTAAGGAATCTGGCATGAGCCCTTCTACTGGTCAGCCTTATGTGTACTCCCAGGTCGAGCTCGTTGAACCTGACTGGACCCGCTTCCCGGGCTGGAAAGACGTCACTGCACAAGATTGGCGCTCAGCTCAGTGGCAGCGCTCCCACTGCATCAAGAACGTCCGTCAGTTGCGCGAACTTCTTGGTGACCTGATCGACGAGCGGTTCTATGCCGACCTTGAACGCGACCAGGCTGAGCGGGCCACCATGTCAATGCTGGTGCCACCGCAGATGATGAACACGATGGCCCCGCAGGTCTCCCCCAGCGGCCCGGGTTCACTCACTGACGCTTTCTACGCCGACCCGGTTCGCAGGTACATGCTTCCGGTGTTCTCTGACCGGCGCACTGACTGGGCGTCGCACCCTCACGCGACACGTGACTCGCTGCACGAGCACGACATGTGGGTGGCAGAGGGTCTTACCCACCGCTACCCCACCAAGGTTCTGGCGGAGTTGTTGCCGACGTGCCCGCAGTACTGCGGACACTGCACTCGCATGGATCTGGTGGGTAACTCCACGCCGACCATCGAGAAACTCAAGTTCAGCGGCAAGCCAGCTGACCGCCTAGGAGACATGCTCGACTACCTGCGCCGCTCCCCTGGCGTTCGCGATGTGGTGGTCTCTGGCGGCGACGTAGCCAACATGCCTTGGCCCCGCCTTGAGGAATTCATCTCCCACGTGCTTGAGATCGAGAACATCCGCGACATTCGCCTGGCCACGAAGGCTTTGGCCGCCGTGCCGCAGCACTGGCTCCAGCCCGAGGTGGTTGAGGGTGTTGGTCGGGTCGCCAAGGTGGCCCGCGAGCGCGGTGTGAGCCTTGCGATCCACACTCACGTGAACCATGCGAATTCGGTGACCCCGCTGGTTGCTGAAGCCGCCCGCGCGATGCTTGATGTGGGCGTCCGCGACGTTCGTAACCAGGGCGTGCTCCTTGAAGGCGTTAACGCTCACTCCCACGATCTGCTTGACCTGTGCTTTGCCTTGCTCGATGGCGCGCAAATCATGCCGTACTACTTCTACATGTGCGACATGATCCCGTTCTCAGAGCACTGGCGCGTTTCTGTGGCCAAGGCCCGCCAACTTCAGCACGACATGATGGGCTACCTGCCAGGTTTTGCTACTCCGCGCATCGTGTGCGACGTACCTTTCGTTGGCAAGCGCTGGGTGCACCAGTTGGCCGACTACGACCACACTCGCGGCATTTCTTACTGGACCAAGAACTACCGCACCTCCATTGAGGCCAGTGACCCAGAGGCTCTGTCGCGTCTCTACGAGTACTACGACCCGATCCACACCTTGCCGGCCGAAGGCCAGGCATGGTGGGAAGAACACGGTCGCCTCGATGAGTCTGCCCTCAAGGCTGCCGAGGCTGCCGAGGCCTCTCGGCGTATGGCGGCACTCCAAGCGCACTAACGAGTGACTGCGCGGCCCTCATAGGGCGTGCTGAGCACGATGGTGGTGCGAGTGGAGACATTGGCGCTCGCGCGGATTCGGCCCAGCAGGTCTTCGAGGGCTACGGGGGTGGCCACTCGAACCTTGAGGATGTAGGACTCTTCGCCGGCCACCGACCAGCAACTTTCGATCTCAGTGATGTGGCTAAGGCGATCAGGAGAGTCGTCGGCCTGACTGGGATCAATTGGGCGAATGGATACGAAGGCTGTCAGTGGCAGTCCAAGTTCGTCGTGGTCGACCACGGCGCCGTAGCCCTTGATCAGACCACGTGCCTCGAGGCGCTTCACCCGATGGTGCACTGCACTAGTTGACAGCCCGGTCTCGCGGCCCAGGTCGGTGAAAGACATGCGGCCATCGACAGCCAGAAGCGACAAAAGTTGTCGATCTATCGTCTCCATGGGCAAACCTTAGTGTGTGCCGTGTCAAACTTCGCGAGTGCGTTTGATGCTGCTGGACACCGCCTCTTTGTACTTCCGCGCCTATTACGGAGTTCCAGACACGTTCCGTGCACCTGACGGACAGCCCGTCAATGCGGTGCGCGGACTTTTGGACTTCATTTCGCGCCTGGTGGCGCAATACTCCCCCACTCACCTGGCCTGTTGTTGGGACAATGATTGGCGTCCCCAGTGGCGCGTCGATCTGCTTCCCACCTACAAAGGGCACCGCGTTGTGGCGACCCGCCCAGGTGAGTCGCCCGACATCGAAGAAGTGCCTGACCCGCTCAACGCGCAAATCCCGATCATCACCGCCGCCCTCAATGCCTTTGGCATCGCGATAGTCGGTGCGAACCAACATGAAGCTGACGACGTGATC
>CALMMO010000476.1 GCA_937868455.1 uncultured Marmoricola sp. | reverse complement strand
TCATTCCCGCACCTCTACCTCTCCTCCAACTGGTGGCCGCTGACGCTCGTCGTACTCGTCGCCATCCACGCCCTCACCCGCTTGTGCCTGCGTTTGGTCTCCCGGAACGCAGTCCAGCGTCCCGCAACCCACTAGGCGCGGCGACGGACAGACGTCGAGACCAAGGTCGTTGGTCGGCTCGATGCGCCGGCCGACGCTCATCGACGTGGGGGGCGTGGGGTCTGCCTTCGTGGTCGACGCACCACACTCGATGTAAGTAGCCCGCGCACTTGCTGGTGGGGCTCCTGCCGGGTGCGCCAAGCTTCTCCAAGAAGTGGGTCTAGTAGCCAAAGGGGTGGGAGCAATGAGAGGCATTGCCGCCGACGACACCTGCTCCATCCGACGCGACCAGGCGAGCGTCCATCACCTGCGCTGGCGCAGAGATATGGGGCCGGACAGAACCAATCCCGGATTCGGCATCAGACCATGCGCCAGGTAGCCACTTCATCGTGGCGACAGGGTGCCTGGACATTGCTGCGCCCGGTCTTACCTCTTGTTGCGGCCGGAGTCTTCCTATGGAAGCAACGTGTCAAGGTGAGCGACCAGTTTGTCCCGTGGCCCCATGAGATCCGCTCGGTTGATGACGCCACACTATTCACGCTGCTTCTGGCTGTAACGGCAGCACTGATCACTCACGGCATCGTCCAACTTGGCGAATGGATCCATCGACGCACCCATACCCCAGCCCACTTCGCGCAATACGTCGTCCTCGTCGCCACAGTCATCCTCAGTGGCCTCAGCGCCCGGAGCGTCCACAACTGGATAGCCCTTGGCGAACCGCCCAGAAGCGACCCCATGTTCAGCGACGATGGAGGCTCAGAATGGTGGGACGAATACATGGATGCTTACTGGCTAGCCAACACCTGGCGAGTCGCCGTCATCGCACTCATCTTGTTCAACATCGGTGTCTGGATCGCGATCAGGTCGCGTGGTGCGCCCGAGTTCAATGCCCACCTCCTCGAGCACCGCGCCAGCGTTGCCTGGGCAATCACCGGACTCGCCTTCATCGCAGCGCTCTTGCTGTTCCCTGACCACGGTTGGGCGAACTGGGGCCACAACTACCCCAGGCCATGGTGGCAACCCAAGTCACAGTTCCCGCACCTCTACCTCTCCTCCAACTGGTGGCCACTCACACTCGTCGTACTCGTTGCCATCCACGCCCTCACCCGCCTGTGCCTTCGTTCGATCTCCCGGAACGCAGTCCGCCGTCCCACAACCCCCTAGGCGTGACTTGCGGAAGAGAATGCTGGGCGGGCTGCTGCTTGTGGAGAGCGCTGGCTTTGAGAGGGTGAGCCCATGAGTCGTCGCATGATGTGGTTCGCCTCGGCCCTGTTGCTGTTCTTGGTTGTTGTCGCGGCGATTGCCGAGACCCTTGCCAAAGCCTTGATGCAACACGGTCTCGACGAAGGCACGTGGTGGCAGTGGCCGCTGATCCTCCTGGGGCTCGTAATCCTTGCCCCGCTCGCCATCGGGGCAAGGGTGCTCTTTCAGGAGGGCCTGGCAGCGACGATTCAAACCAAAAGTGGTGCCATCGTGTTGGGCTACCTCGGAGCCGTGCTCCTACTTGGGTTCGCGGGCTTCTGTGTCTGGAGGGCCATCGACTTCAACAGTTGGTGGTTGTTGGCGCTGGCGGTCTTGAGCGTGCTTGCTGCGTGGATTGGCGCTTGGCGTGCCCGGCAAGTTCAGTTGGGCAGGATCAAGCTCCCGTAGCGGGGTGAAAAGTCACAAGTAAACCTGTGACTTTGGCGCCTTGCGGGGAGGATCTCCCCCGCAAAGCGCCAAACATCCCGGTGAAGCGGGACGTGATGGTTCGGGTGGGGGCGTGACCCAGATGATGTGGGAAACTCCTCCCATGGACTCAGCCGACATCAGTGGCGATCTCGTAGAAATCCTCTTCACCGAAGAGCAAATCCAGAACCGACTCGCTGAAATGGCGGCCCAGATCGAGGCCGACTACGCCGGCGAAGACCTCCTGATCGTGGGCGTCTTGCGGGGCGCGGTGATGGTCATGGCCGACTTGTCACGCAGCCTCAAGCGCCACCTGGAGATGGACTGGATGGCGGTGAGTTCTTACGGAAGCGGCACGAAGTCCAGCGGCGTCGTACGCATCTTGAAGGACCTCGACACCGACATCTCGGGTCGCAATGTCTTGATCGTTGACGAAATCATCGACACCGGCCTGACTCTGAGCTGGCTCGTGAGCAACCTTGCCAGCCGCAACCCCAAGAGCGTCAAAATCGCGACGTTGTTGCGCAAGCCCGAAGCTTTGCGGGTGCAACTCGATGTGGACTACATCGGCTGGGACATCCCCAACGAGTTCGTCGTTGGCTACGGCCTCGACTATCGCGAGCAGTACCGCAACCTGCGCGACATCGGCACGCTGGCTCCACACGTCTACAGCTAGACGCAGGCGTCGTACGACGAATTTCGGCACTGCTTTACCCGGCACTTATGCGCTTTGCCCGGGAGATCCTCCCCGCAAAGCGACAAAGTCACAGGTTTACTTGTGACTTTTACCTAAACGAAAATCCAAACGTGGGCACAAATGCCCCACGTGTAGCGTTATCCCCTGCGGTGCCCGCGGAGGGTGCCGCCCCAACATCTACCTTGAGGTGCCCGCTTTGAAGCGCTTGTTCCGCGGTCCGTGGTTCTGGATTGTCTTTGCCGTTGTGGCGGTGCTGCTGACACTGCAGTACCTATCTGCTGCCAACGGTGCGACTGAGGTGAAGACCTCGACGATGCAGTCCTATCTCACTAGTGGTCAGGTTGAGACGATCACGTTCACTGACGGCGACCAGGCGATTAACGCCACGCTTGACGATGGCAAGAAGGTCACTGCGACGTGGGTCGAAGGCACTCAGGCTGACTGGGTCAAGTTGGCCGATGAGCAGAAGGCCAAGGGCACGATCAAGAACTGGAATGGCGTGTTGGCCAAGCCCAGCGTGCTGGGCAGTTTGCTTTACACCTTGCTTCCGGTGCTGCTGTTGGTGTTCTTGTTCTTCTTCTTGATGAACAACATGCAAGGCGGCGGCGGGCGCGTGATGCAGTTTGCGCGCAGCAAGGCCAAGTTGATTACCAAAGACATGCCCAAGACGACGTTTGCTGATGTGGCGGGCTGCGAAGAGGCGATCGAAGAACTTGGCGAGATCAAGGAGTTCTTGCAGGAGCCGGCGAAGTTCCAGGCTGTGGGCGCCAAGATCCCCAAGGGTGTGCTGCTTTACGGCCCTCCAGGCACCGGCAAGACCTTGCTAGCCCGAGCGGTTGCTGGCGAGGCCGGGGTGCCGTTCTATTCGATCTCGGGTTCGGATTTCGTGGAGATGTTCGTCGGTGTCGGCGCCAGTCGGGTGCGCGACCTGTTCGAGCAGGCTAAAGAGAACCCGCCGGCCATCATCTTCATCGACGAGATTGACGCAGTCGGGCGCCACCGCGGCGCTGGCATGGGTGGAGGTCACGACGAGCGCGAGCAGACCCTGAACCAGCTGCTCGTTGAGATGGATGGCTTTGACGTGCGCGGTGGCGTCATCTTGATTGCCGCGACCAACCGTCCCGACATCCTTGACCCCGCGCTGCTGCGCCCGGGTCGATTCGACCGCCAGATCGGCGTGGATGCTCCTGACCTCAATGGTCGTCACAAGATTCTGCAGGTGCACTCGCGCGGCAAGCCGATGGCTGCTGGGGTCGACTTGTTGGGCGTTGCGCGTCGTACTCCGGGATTCACCGGTGCCGACTTGGCCAACGTGCTCAACGAGGCCGCGCTTCTCACCGCTCGCCAAAACAAACTGGTGATCGACGACGATGCTCTTGATGAGGCCATCGACCGGGTGATCGCTGGCCCGCAGCGTCGTACTCGCTTGATGGACGACAAAGAGAAGCTGTTGACGGCCTACCACGAAGGTGGCCACGCAATGGTGGCGGCCGCACTGCCCGGCAGCGACCCGGTGCACAAGGTCACGATCTTGCCGCGTGGACGCGCCCTGGGTTACACGATGGTGTTGCCTGACCAAGACAAGTACTCCCAAACCCGCAGCGAAATGCTCAACAAGTTGAGCTACATGCTTGGTGGCATGGCGGCCGAGGAACTGATTTTCCACGACGTCACCAGCGGTGCGAGCAGTGACATCGAGAAGGCGACCAACCTGGCGCGAGCCATGGTCACGCAGTACGGCATGAGCCAAAAGCTTGGCGCGGTGCGACTCGGTGACAACAACTCTGAGCCCTTCTTGGGTCGCGACATGGGCCACCAACGCAACTACTCCGAAGAAGTTGCGGGTGTGATCGATGAGGAGATCAAGGCACTCATCACGGTTGCGCACCAGGAGGCGTTCGAGATCCTCGAAGAGAACCGCGACGTGCTCGACGCTCTCGTGCTTGAACTCATCGAGAAGGAGACCCTGGACAAAGAAGAGGTCGCCGAGATTTTCAAGCCGCTGCGTCGCCGCGAGGCTCGCCCGGCCTGGACCGGCAGCCCCGACCGGGTGCCCTCGAGCATCCCGCCAGTTGAGATCCCCAAAGACACCGAATCAACGGACACCGAACCCGAGGGTGGCGTTGTGATCACTCCTGTGGGGGCTGATGGTGACACCCACGGAGAGGTACCAACCGCATGAGCATCGGCCCGGTCCACAACGCACACGAAGGCCGCGAGGTGCCGACCTTCGATCACGCTCGGGCCGAGGCCGCCGTACGCGAACTTCTCTATGCCATCGGTGAAGACCCCGAGCGTGAGGGGTTGCACGACACCCCGGCGCGGGTGGCAAGGGCCTATGCCGAACTCACTGCGGGCCTGCGTCAAAAACCAGAAGACGTCTTGGCGACTGTCTTCGACATCGGTCACGACGAGATGGTCTTGGTGAAAAACATCGAACTCTGGTCGATGTGTGAGCACCACTTGGTGCCATTCACCGGTGTCGCGCACGTGGGCTACATCCCCAACGAGTCCGGCAAAATCACCGGGCTCTCTAAGTTGGCTCGCCTCGTCGATGTCTATGCCAAGCGCCCGCAGGTGCAAGAGCGCCTCACCACCCAGGTCGCTGACGCACTGGTCAAGATCTTGGAGCCACGGGGAGTCATCGTGGTGATCGAGGCAGAACATTTGTGTATGACGATGCGTGGCGTGCGCAAGGCCGGCGCTCGCACCATCACGTCAGCGGTGCGTGGCGTGATGCTCAACGCCGCGACCCGTGCAGAGGCAATGGCACTGATCAACGCGCGTTCGTCATGACGCTGATCATGGGGGTCGTCAACGTGACCCCTGATTCGTTCTCCGACGGAGGGCAATGGCTCGACGCCGATGCGGCAATCGCTCATGGTTTGGACTTGCGCGCCCAAGGCGCTGACATCCTCGACGTCGGTGGTGAGTCGACCCGACCAGGTGCGACCCGTCCGTTAGTCGAGGAAGAACTCGGTCGAGTCATCCCGGTGATCACTGGCCTGGTCGCTCAGGGTTGCGTTGTCTCGATCGACACGATGCGAGCCGAAGTCGCCCAGGCGGCGCTCTCGGCAGGGGCCAGCATCGTCAACGACGTTTCCGGCGGGTTAGCCGACCCAGACATCCTGGGCGTGGTGGCTGCTTCGCGAGCACGGTACGTCGCCATGCATTGGCGGGCCCACTCCACAACGATGCAGCAGCATGCGTCGTACTCCGACGTGGTCGCTGAAGTCGTCGATGAGTTGAGTGCCCGGGTGAGTGCCGCACTCGAGGCGGGCATCGCGCCAGAGCGACTCAGCCTGGATCCGGGCCTGGGATTCGCCAAGACCCCTGAGCACAACTGGACGCTCCTGCGCCACCTCGATGCCTTCGAGTCGCTCGGCTTGCCACTCCTCGTGGGCGCCAGTCGCAAGTCATTCCTGGGGGCATTGCTCCAAGACGCCAACGGCGTACGGCCAACCGACCAACGCATCTATGCCGACACTGCGATCGTGACCCTGCTGGGCATGCGTGAGGTGTGGGCAGTGCGCGTGCATGACGTGCGGGCTGCTGCAGATGCCTTGGCCGTCACAAGAGCGTGGAAGGGAGAGGTCAATGGCTGACCAACTTCGCATCACCGGTGTTGAGATCTATGCCCACCACGGCGTCTTCGACCACGAGCGTCGCGATGGCCAGATCTTCATCGTC
>CALMMO010000475.1 GCA_937868455.1 uncultured Marmoricola sp. | reverse complement strand
CTCGGGCTTCACTCGCTTGACCACGCCGTGCCTTGTGCCCAGCGCGAGCCCGGGGGAGTCATCGCGAAGAGAAGTGAGCGCGAGCACTCGTTCGCCGGCGGCCAAGGTCAGGAACTCACTAGCCGGGGCTCCCCCCTGCAAAGTGGGGTGGTTGGCCGTGCCGGGCAATGTGGGCAGGTCGAGGGCGCCAAGCTTGATCAGTCGCCCAGCTGTCGTGATGACGCCCACCTCGCCACGAGCGGTGGTGCGCACCGCGCTGGTGATCGAGTCATGTCGAGCCCGAGCCCCACCGGCTCCAGGCTCATCGACGTTGGTGGTGCGGGCCAACAGCCCTGCGGAGGAGAGATAGACAAAGCACGGGTCATCGGCCACCTCCAACGGGGTAGCAGTGATGGCGGTTTGACCAGATGACTCCAACAAGACAGTGCGCCGAGGGGTGCCAAAGGTCTTGGCAACATCGGCTAGCTCAGTTGACACCATCGCGTTGAGCTTGGCGGGATCACCGAGCACCTCGTCGAGATCGGCGATCGTCTTGCTGAGCTCGTCGCGTCGCGTCTCAAGCTCTAGGCGTGAGAATTTGGTGAGCCTGCGCAGCGCCATATCCAAGATGTAAGTGGCCTGAATCTCAGTGAGGTCGAAGACCTTCATCAGGCGCTCTTTGGCAACTTGAGCGTTGTCGCTGTTGCGGATCAGTTGGATCACTTCATCGATGTCCAAGATCGCCAGCAGCAGGCCTTCGAGGAGGTGGAGTTCGTCGGCCGCCTTATTGCGCCGGTACGTCGAGCGCCTCCGGACGACCTCCAGGCGATGCTCAAGGAACACCCGCAGCAACTCCAAGAGCCCTAAAGTGCGAGGTTGCCCATCGACGAGCGCCACATTGTTGATGCCGAAGGTTTCCTCCAGCGGGGTCTGCTTGAAGAGCTGCTCCAGCAAGGCCTCTGGGTGAAAGCCGTTCTTGACCTCGATGACGAGCCGAGTGCCCTTCTCGCGGTCGGTGAGGTCTTTGATATCGGAGATGCCTTGGAGTTTCTTGGTCTGCACCAACACTTTGATGCGCTCCATGATGCGCTCGATGCCGACGCCCCAGGGGAGTTCGGTGACCACGATGCCCTTCTTGCGGGCGTTGATCGACTCGATGCGAGTGGTTGCTCGCATGCGGAAGGTGCCGCGGCCAGTTTCGTAGGCGTCACGAATGCCATCAAGGCCGATGATCTTGCCTCCGGTCGGCAAATCAGGCCCGGGGATGAACCGCATCATGTCGGCGACGCTCGACTTGGGGTGGCTAATCAGGTGCCGAAGTGCTTGCACAACTTCAATGAGGTTATGCGGCGCCATGTTGGTCGCCATGCCAACGGCAATGCCGGTGGCGCCGTTGACTAGCAAGTTGGGGATGGCCGAGGGCAGGACAACAGGCTCGGTCTCACGCCCGTCGTAGTTGGGTTTGAAATCGACGGTGTCTTCGTTGATCGATGAGGTCATTGCCACGGCAGCGGCGTCCATGCGGCACTCGGTGTAACGCATAGCCGCAGGGCTGTCGTCGGGGGAGCCAAAGTTGCCGTGGCCGTCGATGAAGGGCAAACGCATCGACCAGGGCTGGGCCATGCGCACCAACGCGTCGTAAATGGCACCGTCACCGTGGGGGTGCAAGCGGCCCATCACCTCACCCACCACGCGGGCGCTCTTGACGTGGCCCTTGTCGGGGC
>CALMMO010000474.1 GCA_937868455.1 uncultured Marmoricola sp. | reverse complement strand
GCCAACTCGGAATAGGCGATGGGGCCACTCAACGTGCCCTGCTTGAACAAGAAGGTGACCTCGAGGATGAGGTACCTGTGCGGGTCGGCCTTGAACCTGCTGGTGCGGTAACCAAAGCCGCACTCAGCCACAGCGAACGTGCGCTGGGTCTGGTTGAGGCGATCCCAGGTGCGCACTTGGGCGATGGTCGAGGCGACCTCTTGGCCATAAGCCCCGACGTTCTGAATGGGGGTGGCCCCCACCAGCCCCGGGATGCCGCTCAGAGCCTCGATGCCAACCCAGCCGTTGCGCCCGGCGGTGGCAACAAGGTCATCCCATGACTCCCCGGCCGCGACTTTGACTGTGGTTGCGCCCAGGCAACCGATGTCATCTGGGTGGTCCACGTCAGCCACAATCCCCTTCGTGGCCACCTTCACTACCCGGCCATCGAATCCCGCATCGCTCACCACAATGTTGCTGCCGCCAGACAAGATCAGCAGCGGCAGATCCGTGCGGGTGGCGGCGATGAGGTCAGCGTCGGTGGTGGCCACGAGAAACTCCCGCGCCGGACCACCGACGCGCAAAGTGGTGTGGTCTTTGAGGAACTCGCTCAACGCAGGATCGCCACCGGGTTGCCCAGCACGCGTTCACCCTGACAGGTCACCGTCAACCGGATCTTGCCGTCGACGTCTTCGCCTTCAATGGTCACGTCGGTGCCCTCAATGGGTACGACGACCGGCTTGGTGAACTTCGCGCTGAGTTCTTGAATCTGACCAGGCTGCCCGACGTACTCGTCGACGAAGCGTGCCGCCAAGGCCATCGTGAACATCCCGTGGGCGATCACATTGGGCAGCCCAACCGAGCGGGCCACTTCTTCGTCTTGGTGAATCGGGTTGGGGTCTCCTGAGGCGTTCGCGTAGGCGACGAGATCCTCGCGAGTCACCCGGTAGGTCTTGGCGGGAATCATTGGGTGCCTCCAGAGTGGATCAAGGTGGCCTCGGCGGTGCACACCAACTCGCCATTGGCATCAGTGATGGCGCTCGTCGTGGCGATGATGTCTGCGCCACCGATCTGACGCAGGCCCGTCACGGTGAGTTGGGCGGTCAGGTGGTCACCGGCCTGCACCGAACGCGCATGCACAAACTTCTGCTGGCCATGGATCACGTTGTGCAACTTGATTCCGACCGTTGGATCGACCATGAGGTCTTGCATCGCAGCGAAAGCGACCACGATCGGGAATGTCGCTGGCGCCGGGTCACCTGGGGTCCATTGAGTGCCAACGGCTTGGGCAAACGCAGCGATGTTCGCTTCAGTGACGGCGTACGCCGACGTGGGCGGGAACGCCCGTCCAGCAAGGGTTGAGTCGACCATGAGGGTGACGTTAGCGCGAAAAAGCGCAACAGCCGCCACATCGGATGAAGCGGCGGCTGTTGAAGAAGCGTGAAGGTCAGCGAGTCTCGCGGTGCGCAGTGTGAGTGCGGCAGCGCGGGCAGAACTTCTTCAGTTCCATGCGGTCTGGGTCGTTACGACGGTTCTTCTTGGTGATGTAGTTGCGTTCCTTGCAATCCACACACGCCATGGTGATCTTGGGGCGAACGTCTGAGCTCTTGCTGGCCACTGTCTTCTCTTCCTGCTGCTGGTCTTTGGTGCCCGAAGGGCGGTCGTGCTGGTAGCGGGGGCGGGACTCGAACCCGCGACACCACGATTATGAGCCGTGTGCTCTAACCACCTGAGCTACCCCGCCATGTCAGACCCACAGTAGCGAGTCTTTCCGAGCCCCTTTACGGAATCGAACCGTAGACCTTCTCCTTACCATGGAGACGCTCTGCCGACTGAGCTAAAGGGGCAATGCCAGCGAGGAGAATACACAGAGAAAGCCGATAAGTTGAAATCGGTTGATCCCTGGTCTCCCTGTTGGGTTGTGGGGGTGGTTTGGGGGCCCTCGCTACTGGTGCCGAAGGCCCACATGATCCACCAACCTCGGGAAGGGCTGGATCTCCTCAAGCTCAAAGGCGAGTTCCAGGAGGCGGGCTTCGTGGCCCTGCTCCGCCGAGAGGTGTACGCCGATGGGTAGGCCGGTTTTCGAGAGCCCGGCCGGCACGGAGATGGCGGGGTCACCGGAGGCGTTTTGCAGCGGGGTGAAGCTCACCCAATCGATCAACTTGGCGATGAGGGTTTCGTAGTCCTGGTCGGGCTTGAGGTGGCCCAAGGGCGGGGTTACGTGGCCCAAGGTGGGGGTCAGGATGGCGTCGTACTTCTTGAAGAAGCGCTTGGTCACAAACTGGCTGCCCCACAGCCGCGAGAGCGAGCGGGGCATCCGGTAGGCGTGGCGTGAGGCGTGCTTGGCGAGCCCTTTGGTGAGGTTGTCGAGCAGATCGGGGTCGAATGACTTGTCCAGCTCGACTTTGCCGGCGCGGGTGAAGAAGAGCGCGAAGGTGGACCAGTAGTCCAAGAAGTCATTGGAAAAGGACGGCAGTGCTGGGGCTTCGACGACTTCTAGGTGATGTCCGGCGGCTTCGAGTTTGTCGGCGGTCGCCAGAAGCACCTGACGGTGTTCAAAGTCGGTGGGTGTGCCAGAAATGGAATCGACGACGACACCAATCTTGAGCCGCCGATGGCCTGGTCCACGGACGTCACCCACGGGAGGGAGAGCTGGGTTGCGATAGACCCGCTCTGACTCGCGAAGGAACGCCGCGGTGTCGCGCACCGTGCGAGTGAGTACGCCGTCGGCCACGATCCGTAGCGGCATGTTGCGAGTCACTGCATCGCTGGGGGTGCGGTTGCGGGTTGGCTTCATGCCCACAAGGCCGCAGCAGGAGGCCGGGATGCGGATCGACCCGCCGCCGTCATTGGCATGCGCAATGGGTACGACGCCCGCTGCCACTAACGCAGCAGCACCTGCTGAGGAGGCACCCGAGGTGTGATCGAGGTGCCATGGGTTGCGCACGGGATCGTCTTCGACGTACTCAGCGGCACCGCTGAAGCCGAACTCTGACAACCGGGTCTTGCCGAGCATGATGAACCCTTGGGCGCGCATGCTGCGTGCGACATCACCGTCAGTGGGTTTGGGCTTGCCCACGAACGAAGCGGTGCCTTGTTGGGTGGGCAGTCCGGCTAGGTCGGTGTTGTCTTTGATGAAACTTGGCACACCGGAGAAGAAGCCGGGCGCGGGTCGGCGGGCATCAGCTCGGGCGGCGGCGAACCGGTCGACAGCAACGGCGGCAAGTTGTTGGTCGGCGGCTTCGCAGCGCGCGATGGCGGCATCGATCACCTCGCCGACACTGACCTGTCGAGAGCGCATCGCTTCGGTGAGGCCTACGGCGTCGAGATCGCCGAGTGCATCGTCGGTAAAGGTGTTGGTCATGGCTGGCCCTTTCGGAAACAGTCGTCAGTGTGCGGGTCAAACATGCCAGTGGCCTCCATAAGCGCGTGCATGGTGGTCGGACCAACGAACTTGAATCCAAGTCGACGCAACTCACGGGCCAGGGCGACAGATGCCGGTGAGGTGACCTGACCAGCCCCTGGAGAGACGGCAGGAGCATGGCTGAGCATGAGCGCCTCCAGACCACCTGTGTCGCGCAGGGCGATGACTGCCGCGGCGTTGTTGATGGTCGCGAGCACCTTGGCACGGTTGCGCACGATGCCGGGGTCGCTCATGAGTTGGTCGACATCGGCTGCGTCGAAGCGGGCAACCGTGTCCGCATCGAACCCCGCGAAGGCACTGCGAAAGCTCTCTCGTTTGCGCAAAATGGTGATCCACGAGAGTCCTGACTGGAACGCCTCAAGGCTCAGACGCTCAAACCAGGCCGACTCTCCGTGCACCAAACGACCCCATTCTTCGTCGTGGTAGCTGCGGTGGAGCGGATCTGAAACCGCCCACGGGCAGCGGATCAACTCATCGGTGGGGTCGCCCATGGGCATATCTTGCCTGGTCGTCGTTATTGCAAACTATGTGCAATAAGCTGCCTAGGTGCACGTGCCTGATGGATTCCTCGACGCTGTCACCTCGACGGCGACTGGAGTCCTCGCGATTGGCGGCGTGGCAGCAGCCCTGCGCGGCACCAAACGCGAACTCAGTGAGCGCACCACCCCCCTGGTTGGACTATGCGCCACCTTCGTCTTCGCGGCACAGATGGTGAACTTCCCCGTCGGGGCAGGCACCAGTGGCCATCTCATCGGCGGCGCACTCGCTGCGGTCTTAGTCGGCCCGTGGTCGGCGATCTTGTGCATGAGCGTCGTGATCATCGTGCAGTCGTTGCTCTTCGCCGATGGCGGCATCACCGCCTTGGGCACCAACATCACCTTGATGGGGCTGGTCTCGGTTGCGGTGGGTTGGGCATGTGTCGTCGTACTTCGACGCGCACTGCTGCGCTCCATCAGATGGCTTCCAGTCGTGGCCGGCATCAGTGCCTGGGCAAGCGTTGTGGCCTCATCGGCTGCCTTCACGGGCTTGTATGCACTCGGCGGCACCGTGCCCCTGCCAATGAGCAAGGTGCTTGTCGCGATGGTTGGTTGGCACGCCCTGATCGGTCTCGGGGAGGCTGTCATCACCGGACTTGTGGTGGCCAGTGTGTTGAGCACCCGCCCCGATCTGGTGTACGCCGCGCGACCGCTGATCGCCGCTCGCACCTTAGAGATCCGCACAGGAGCCACCTCGTGAAGCCCCCAACCAGACGCTTGGCCGGTGTCGCACTGCTGGTCGCGGCAGCACTGATCACGATCGTGAGCCGCTTTGCCTCCAAGGCTCCTGATGGTCTGACTCGTGTGGCCACCGACAACGGCATGGCCTCCGCTCCTTCTCACGAGCCGCTGCTCAGTTACGGACCCGCCACTGGCCTCGTTGGAGCGCTCGTCGTGCTGCTCTTGGTCAGCGGGCTGATGTTGCTCCTGCGCAAAGGCCGTTGATGGGCGCGCCGCACGGGCACCGCCTCCATTTCCACGCCCACTCCCCCGTTCATGCGCTCAGCGCACACACCAAACTCATCGCGCTACTCGCCTACGCGGTGCTGGTGGTGGCAACTCCCGCGCAATGGTGGTGGATGTTTGCCGTGTGGGCGGTCGCGATTCTGAGCGTCATCGCCGTCTCGAAAGTCCCGGTGAGTTATCTGGCTCCACGCATGCTGGTTGAGGCTCCCTTTGTGGTCTTCGCGCTCGTCATACCCTTCGTGGCCACCGGGCCGCGCGTGCAGGTCCTGGGCATGTCACTGAGCCAAGCCGGGCTGACCTCTGCGGCCATTTTGCTCACCAAGGGCACCTTGGGAGTGTTGGCGTCATTAACCCTGGCCGCCACGACTGAGCCTCACGACCTCATCGCCGGGCTGAGGCGACTCCGGTTCCCCAAGGCCCTCGTCGACGTCATCGCGAACATGTTGAGATACCTCGACGTGGTCACGACCGAACTCACTCGCATGCGAGTCGCGCTCACCTCACGCGGCTTCACCGCCCGCAACCCTCGGCACTGGGCAGTGATCGCCCGATCGCTGGGCGCACTGTTTGTGCGGGCCTACGAACGCGGCGAGCGCGTGCACCTGGCGATGTTGTCTCGAGGCGCACAATGAGCACACCTGTCCTCGATCTTCGCGGCGTGGCCTATGCCTACCCCGACGGCCATCAGGCGTTGTACGGCGTTGACCTGCACGTTCATCGTGGCGAACGTCTGGCACTGCTTGGGCCAAACGGAGCTGGCAAGACCACCTTGATCTTGCACCTCAACGGGATCTTGATTCCTGGGGCGGGCTCGGTAGCGGTTTCGGGTCTGCCCGTCGTACGAGAGAACCTGCAGGAAATCCGCCGACGTGTGGGGATCGTTTTCCAGGATCCAGACGACCAGTTGTTCTCCGCAACCGTGTGGGACGACGTGGCGTTCGGGCCCCGCAATCTTGACTTGAGCAAAGCCGAGGTCAGTGCTCGAGTTGAGGCGGCGCTCGATCGGGTGGGCATGCTCGACTTTGCCCATCGCCCGCCACATCACCTGTCCTTTGGGCAACGGCGCCGAGTTGCCGTGGCCACGGTGCTGGCCATGGAGCCTGAGATCTTGGTGCTCGATGAGCCATCGTCGAACCTCGACCCGGCTTCGCGACGCGAACTAGCCGAGATCATCGCTGGGCTCGATGTGACGGTCTTGATGGTCACCCACGACCTGCCCTACGCCCTCGAGCTATGCCCGCGCGCCATGATCTTGTCGGGCGGCACCATCGTGGCTGATGGCCCCACCCGCAACCTCCTTGCCGACTCCGAACTCATGGCTCAGCACCGGCTTGAGTTGCCGTGGGGGTTCACGGTCCAAGAGCCGCCGCAGGCGCTTTAGACCCGCACCCCATCGATCCAGGTCGACGTCACTCGCGCGGAAGAAATCTCGGTCACCGGTTCGACGAACGGGTCACGATCCAAGGTGACGACATCGGCCACTGCCCCAGGTCGTAGCACCCCAGCCTCAGTGCGGCCGTTCAGCCGGGCCGAGCCGGACGTGTAGGCCGCGAATGCGGTCTCAAGACTGAGCGCCTGCTCGGGCAAGAAGGGTTCCAGGTCTCCGGCGCTGGCTCGGTTGACTCCCACATGGATCGCCTCCAGCGGATTCGCAGTGGAAACCGGCCAATCGCTGCCGGCGCCCAGGTGAGCACCCGTGGCGTGGAGTCGACCAAAGGGGTACTGCCAGGTCGCCCGCTCAGCCCCGAGGAACGGGATGGTGAGCTCACGCATCTGCTCATCCAAGCTCGCCCACAGCATCTGCATGTTGGCGCTGACCCCCAGTTCAGCGAACCGAGGCACGTCATCGGGGTGAATCAACTGCAAGTGGGCGATGTGGTGCCGGTTGCGCGGATCGGTGCCAACGAAGGCATCCAACGCCTCTCGAACTCCTCGATCGCCGATCGCATGCACGTGCACCTGGAAGCCCGCGACGTCGAGAGCGCCGACGTACTCCTTGAGCGGCTGAGCCGGCACAAACGAGTGCCCGGAGTTGGCCGTGGCGTGCCCGCAGCGATCGAGGTACGGCGCGAGCAGCGCGGCCGTGAAGTTCTCGGCAACACCGTCTTGCATGATCTTGACGCTGGTGGCCCGGAAACGGCCATGCGAGAGAGACTCACGACGAGCAATGAGGTCCGGGATCTGATCCAAGCCCCGCTCGCGGTCCCACCACAGCGCCCCCACGACATGGCTCACCAGTTCCCCGCGTTGAGCTGCCAAGAGGTAGGTGGGGCCAGGGTCATCGATGCCTGAGTAGGACCCCACGATGGCGTCTTGCCACCCCGTGACCCCCAACGAATGCAGATGACGCTGACCTTCGAGCAGCGCCTCGCAATAGTCCTCTTGGCTCGTCGTGGGCAAGAACCGAGTGACCAGAGACATCGCGCCCTCGTGCAACGTGCCCGTCGGATTGCCAGCGGCGTCGCGCTCAACGCGCCCATCAGGCGGATCAGGAGTCTCTTTGGTGATGCCAGCCAGTTCCAAAGCCCGCGAGTTGATCCAAGCGCCATGGTGGTCGCAGTTGGGCAAGAATGCTGGCCGGTCAGGCACCACCGAGTCGAGATCAGCCGCAGTCGGCGTGCCCCCTGGGAATGCCGGCATTGACCAGCCACCGCCGAGGATCCACGGTGCGGTGGTGGCGTCGGCGTACTCACGCAGGATGCGCAGGTAGTCAGCGCGAGTTTCACCCTCACTGAGGTCGCAACGCAGACGCTCAAGCCCACCTTGAAGCGCATGCACGTGGGCATCAATGAAGCCCGGCGACACTAGCCCGCCGCCCAGGTCGACGACCTCGGTGTTCGCGGGCACCTCAACATGCCCGACAGCCACGACCCGGCCACCCTCGATGAGGAGGTCAGCAGAGCCGAGGTAGTGGTGACCGTCAAAGACAGTGCCGTTGGTGAACAAGGTCGCGACCATGCGGTAAGTATCTGCCACCGCGCTGGGCCTGGAAACGACAAACGGACCCTGCCAGTGGCGGGCCCGCTTGGTCGAACGTGGTGGCAGGTAGAGGATTCGAACCTCTGAAGCTTTCGCGACGGATTTACAGTCCGCTTCCATTGGCCGCTCGGACAACCTGCCATGCCGTCTTAAGAGTTAGTCTCTCCTTCGACAGCAGCGTTGAGGATAGCCCACCTTCTGCGCACACCTGAAATCGACCTGTGGAGGTACCTGCCGTGGCTGACTCGTCGTTCGACATCGTGAGCAAGATCGACCGACAAGAGGTCGATAACGCCCTCTCCCAGGCGGCCCGCGAGATCACCCAGCGCTTCGATTTCAAGGGCACCGGCGCCGAGATCAAGTGGTCTGGCGAACACGCCATTGAGATCGCCGCCAACTCCGATGACCGAGCATCCGCTGTACTGGAGGTGTTCAAGGAGAAGTTGATCAAGCGCCAACAATCGTTGAAGATCCTCGACGCTGGCGACCCCCGCGCTTCGGGTCGTGAGTCGAAGATTTCGGTGGCGCTCAAAGAGGGCATCACCAGCGAAGACGCCAAGAAGGTCGGCAAAGTGATCCGCGACGAAGGCCCCAAGGGCGTCAAAGTCCAGATCCAAGGCGACGAGCTACGGGTGAGCAGCAAGAAGCGCGATGATCTCCAGGCGGTTATCGCCCTGGTGAAGTCGCAGGACTACGACTTCGCGGTTCAGTTCACCAACTACCGCTGAAGTTGCCTACTGCTGGTTCGCTAGCCCCTACGCAAGACGGCTAGTGCGGAGGAAAATCAAACGATGATATGAGGTGGATGTCATCAATTTCAGGGTTCTTCATGCTGAGCGCGGCCCTTGCGGTGTAGGCAACAAGAAATGAACTGTCGCAAAGCCATCGGCGGGGGAACTCAATGGCTCTCGAATTGATGGCAGAGATTGCGTCCGCACCCTGCGCAATGATTGCACCTCTCCAAGCCATGCAAGTAGCGGAACAACCTTCGGCACCAGTGGGCGACGGTAGAGCCCTGCAACCTCTTCCAACTCCGGCTCCCGTATCGTCTGCCAGACCCTTGCAAGGGTCTCTGCATAGGAATAGACGGTGGTTTCCTCTTGCCTGCTGAGCGTCTTGACCAGTCGGCTAATCGACCTAGCGGAACTTGAATGGTCCATAACGGAGATCAGGCCCCAAAAATCGGCCTCCGGCATGGCGGGCACACCTCGGGTATCAATCGTTGTGCTCATGTCGAGCTCTATACCCTGCTCGCGTTCAACTGAGTCAGCGGCATGAATAGGTCTGGCCCTCTGGACAATGCCCGTTCTCGACCGCATAGATGGAGATGAACATGGCTTCTCACATCCTTGCTCTAAGGATCTTCTCGTGACCAAATCTCTGTTGCACTCACAGTATTGGTGACGTGCACTGCAAGCGCCAGGCTGGGATCGTGAACGATGGCTGAATAGCTGCAACTCTAGTTGTGCCATATTCCCATTGCGGTCCCGATCGGTTCACCAAATTCCGTAAATGGACTCCTTAGTCTTTCAAGTCCAGATGGTGCCCGACTCCATCTTTTGCCCTGGCGCATGTGACCGGTGTAGGTCCGGTCGCCTCCTGGTGTGAGCACGGCTAGCCAGACTGGATGCCGGGCGAACGGTGAGGCTCCAACCCAGACGCTCGGGCCTGGCTCGCGGGGCTATCCGAGTGCAGGTGTGCCCAGACCACGAGGCAGAGCCGTGGGGAGATCCACACGTTGATCAATGAGAAAGCCGTAAGCAATCTCACCCGCTCATTGGGTCACGCAAAGTGCGTCCAAAGGACTACCCTCGGATGTTGCTGCTCACATGCATTTGAGAGTATTTCTGAAACACGTTCCAGTTTCCGGCGCGGTCCCGGGCCAGGGCCTGGGGCAACTGAGAAGCAGAGGCACACGTGACCAAAGAGGTCCAACAGCTAGATCGAGTGATCATTCGGTTTGCCGGTGACTCCGGCGACGGTATGCAACTGACCGGTGACCGGTTCACCCAGGAGTCGGCGGTCTTTGGAAACGACCTGTCGACGCTGCCGAACTTCCCCGCCGAGATTCGGGCACCACAGGGCACGCTCCCCGGTGTTTCGAGCTTCCAGGTGCACTTTGCTGACCACGACATCCTCACGCCTGGTGACGCGCCCGACGTACTGGTGGCAATGAACCCGGCCGCGCTCAAGGCGAACCTCAATGACATGGCACCGGGCACCTCGATCATCGTTGACAGTGCCGATTTCACCGCCCGCAACCTCACCAAGGCTGGCTACGACGCCAACCCCCTGGAGACCGACGCGCTAGCTGACTACCAAGTCACCGTCGTTGACCTCACCGGCATGACCGTTGAGGCCGTCAAAGAGTTCGGGCTCAGCCGCAAAGATGCTTCGCGAGCCAAGAACATGTTCGCCCTCGGCCTGCTCTCATGGATGTATGGGCGCCCCACTGACCCGACGACCTCGTTCTTGACCCGGCGGTTCGCTAAGGCCCCCGACATCCGCGATGCCAACATCACGGCTTTCCATGCCGGTTGGAACTACGGCGAGACGACCGAAGCCTTCGCAGTGCAGTACGTCGTCAAACCCGCCCCGATGGCAGCGGGCACCTACCGAAACATCACCGGCAACCTGGCGCTGTCATACGGCCTTGTGGCCGCTGGTGTGCGCTCCGGCCTGCCGGTGTTCTTGGGCACCTACCCCATCACCCCGGCCAGCGACATCCTGCACGAGTTGAGCAAGCACAAGCGGTTCAACATCACCACGTTCCAGGCCGAGGACGAGATCGCCGGAGTTGGCGCGGCACTGGGCGCCTCGTTTGGTGGCGCTCTCGGTGTCACCTCGACGTCTGGGCCAGGTGTGGCATTGAAGTCTGAGGCGATCGGGCTCGCAGTGATGACCGAGCTGCCACTTATCGTCGTCGATGTGCAGCGTGGCGGCCCTTCCACTGGTTTGCCTACCAAGACCGAGCAAGCCGACTTGTTGCAGGCGATGTTTGGCCGCAATGGCGAGGCCCCACTGCCCGTGGTCGCCCCCTGCTCACCCAGCGATTGTTTCGACGCAGCCATCGAGGCTGCGC
>CALMMO010000473.1 GCA_937868455.1 uncultured Marmoricola sp. | reverse complement strand
CTGGTTGCCTCACCGGGTTGGTGCAGGCGCGGCGCGGCAACAGCCCGGGCCAGACCCTCAATCTGGTGGTGGCGCTTGTTGGTTCTCTGGTCGCCTCAGTCGTGGCCTGGCGGGTGGGCCTGGCTTTGGCTCCTAGTGCTCAAGCTTTGGCGGCATTAGCCAAAGATGCTGCCGAGGGCGCGAAGGTCCCTGATGTGTTTGAGCTTGGGTGGGTCGGAGTGTTAACCGCGTGGCCCATGGGCTGCCTGGTCGGGTTCGTGATCGGATTGCTAGCCCCGCTCAGCGCGCGCGATGGGAGCGACCATCGCCTTGGTGGCAGCCACCAAATCATGGGGTGAGAGTTCGAGGTCAACTCCTCGACGGCCTGCTGAGACGAACACCGAGTCAAAGGTGAGCCCACTGTGATCGAGCACCGTGGGCAGGATTTTGCGTTGACCCAGCGGCGAGATGCCGCCGACCACGTAGCCCGACGACCGCTCGGCAACCTTTGGGTCTGCCATTGCCGCCCTCTTTCCGCCCACGGCGCTAGCTAGCGCTTTGAGATCGAGTTGGCCGCTGACAGGGACGATCGCGACGACGAGGGCGCCATCAACCTCTGCCATGAGCGTCTTGAACACCCGAGCGGGTTCGACTCCGATGGCATGGGCTGCCTCGAGGCCATAGGACCCGGTGCCGGGTTGGTGGTCGTAGGAGTGCACTGTGAACGCGACCTTGGCCTTGTTCAGTGCCACGGTTGCTGGAGTGCCAACGCCCTTAGCCATCAGTTGGGCGACCAGCGGGTGCGGGCCAGATCAGTGGCGGGCAATGAGGGGAGTGCTTGCATTGCGCGAGTCTCCTCGCGCAGGTACTGGGCTAGGTGACGCAGCCGATCGGCGCTCGTCGTACACAGCAGAAGTTCTTGGCGTTGTGCCATCGTCAACATCACATCTGCGGCCATGCTCCACGAGAGCCACTCGGGGTCATCTGGCCAGTCGTCGCTGAAGTCGAGATCGACCAGGTCCTCGATCTGCTCGCGGTAATGCCCAAAGGCGTTCATGGCCGACAACATGGCCTTGCCGACATTTTCACCCATGGGCTCGTCAAGCAGTTCGACCTCCCCAACAGGGAAGTCTCCAGCCGGGTGCATGCGCAGCAGCGAGAGGCGCTGGCGCCCCACCGCCTCGATCTCGAAGCGACCGTCGTGGGTGCGCGAGGCCTCCACCAATTGCATCAAGGTTCCGGTCGTGTGCAAGGACTGGACTCCGTGGGCACCGACTTCGTATCCCTCACGAATTGCGGTGATGCCAAAGAGCCGCTCAGGCTTTGGCTGGCTCAGCACGTGCTCCACCAAAGCGCGATAGCGATCCTCAAAGACATTCAGGCGCACTGTGGCTCCTGGGAACGCCACCGCGTTGAGCGGAAACATGGGTAAGTCACGAGGCACGAGGCCAACCTAATGGCTGTGGTCAACCAGTGTGGCTCTGGTCCGCATTGCCTTTGGACACAAGGCGAAGTCACTGCTCGGCGACTTCTAGACTGGACCCATGATGCGGCGGATCGATCTGCGGGGCCAACAACCCGATTACGCCACGGTCGTACCGCGTGGCGCCTTCGACGTCGAGGCTGCACTCGAAGTCGTGCGACCGATCTGCGATGACGTTCAGGCACGCGGCGTGGCCGCAATTGTGGAGTACGCCGCGCGCTTTGACGGGGTCACCCAAAGCGACATCGCCGTGCCCAAAGAGGCGCTGACCCAGGCGCTGCAGGCACTTGATCCGAGTGTGCGGGCTGCGCTGGAGGAGTCGATTCGCCGACTGCGGATGACCTGCGAGCGCGAGCTTGACTCCGATGTAGTCACCGACCTGGGACCCGGCGCTCGAGTGACCCAACGCAAGGTACCCATCGATCGAGTGGGGCTCTATGTTCCCGGCGGGGTGGCGCCACTGGTCTCTAGCGTCATCATGAACGTCGTGCCAGCCCAGGTGGCCGGGGTGGGTTCCATCGCGCTGACCAGTTCCCCGCGCGCAGACAACAACGGACTGCCCAGCACTGAGATCTTGGCTGCGTGTGCCCTGCTGGGGGTTGATGAGGTCTATGCCGTGGGGGGAGCCCAAGCAATCGCCATGCTGGGCTATGGTGCAGGGCCCTGCCGCAAGGTGGACTTGATTACCGGTCCGGGCAACATCTACACCGTGTCGGCTAAGCGACTGCTCAAGGGCGTGGTGGGCATCGATTCTGAGGCTGGCCCGACCGAGATCGCGATCTTGGCCGATGATTCGGCTCGACCCAGTTTTGTGGCCGCTGACTTGATTTCTCAGGCCGAACACGACCCCATGGCAGCCAGTGTGCTGGTCACCAACAGCCCCGAGTTGGCCGACGCTGTCGAGGCCGAACTCGACACGCAAGTGGCGGCCACCAAACACGTCGAGCGAATTCGCACCGCCTTGAGCGGAGCGCAGTCAGGCATCGTGTTGGTCGATGACATCAGCCAGGGGCTTGATGTGGTCAACGCCTATGCAGCCGAGCACCTCGAAATCCACACCCGAGAGGCCGCGGAGGTGGCCAGCAAGGTCCGCAATGCCGGGGCGATCTTTGTCGGATCGTTTGCTCCGGTCAGCTTGGGTGACTATTGCGCTGGCTCGAACCATGTGCTGCCCACCGCGGGTTGTGCATGCCACTCGAGTGGACTTTCAGTTCGGGCGTTCACCAAGGCAGTGCACGTCATTGAGTACTCCGAATCTGCGTTGGCGAGCGTCAGTGACCATGTGCAAACACTGGCTGCTGCCGAAGACTTGCCCGGCCACGGCGCGGCCGTCTCAGTGCGGTTTGCACGATGACCTGGACCCCACCGCTGCGCGAAGAACTGCGCGGAGTTGAGCCTTATGGCGCCCCGCAACTCGACGTGCTCGTGCAACTCAACGTCAACGAGAACCCCTATGGCCCCTCAGCAGCCCTGATTGCCGACATGAGCGCGTCGGTGGGAGCGGTTGCTGGTCGCCTCAACCGCTACCCGGATCGCGAATTCGTCGAACTGCGGACCGCGCTTGCCTACTACCTTGGCAACGAAGCTGGGGTGGACCTGGCCGCGGAGAACATCTGGGCTGCCAATGGCTCCAATGAAGTGATGCTGCAACTGCTCCAGGCATTTGGTGGGCCTGGTCGCACCGCACTGAGTTTTGCCCCGACGTACTCGATGTATCCGGAGTACGCCCGAGACACGCACACCGCCTGGATAGCGGGGCGTCGTCACAGCGACTTCAGCTTCGATATGGCCCACGCGCGCGAACTCATCGCGCACCACCGCCCAAGCGTGGTGCTGTTGCCCAGCCCCAACAACCCGACCGGCACTGCGTTGCCCCCCGAAGTTGTCGGAGAACTTGCCAAACTTGTGGGTGATGGGGTGCTTGTGATCGATGAGGCCTATGCGGAGTTTCGCCGTGATGGCACCCCATCGGCTCTTGAAGTGCTGGCGGCACACCCCAACTTGGTGGTCACTCGCACGATGAGCAAAGCCTTTGCGCTCGCCGGGGCACGCGTGGGCTACCTGGCCGCGAGTCCCCAGATATGCGACGCGATTCGAATCGTTCGGCTGCCCTACCACCTCTCGGCGGTCACCCAGGCAGTGGCGTTGACCGCACTCTCCCATGCAGACGACCTGCTCTCACGGGTTTCTGACCTGCGCTTTGAACGTGACGCGCTGGTTGCCTGGCTGCGCGAGCAGGAGTACGACGTCGCTGAGTCGGATGCAAACTTCGTGCTGTTCGGACTCTTTGAGGACCGACATGCAATCTGGCAAGGATTGCTAGATCATGGCGTTTTGATCCGCGAAACCGGACCCGATGGCTGGCTGAGAGTCAGTGTGGGCACCCCTGAAGAGATGGCTGCGTTTAGAAGCGCATTGCTGGAGGTTGATCGATGAGCAGGACCGCACGCATTGAGCGGCAAACCAAAGAGACCAAGGTGTTGGTTGAGGTCAACCTCGACGGCACTGGTCGCACCGCGGTTTCCACGGGTGTGGGCTTCTATGACCACATGCTCGACGCGCTTGGTCGGCACTCGCTGATCGACTTGACGATCGAGACGGTTGGCGACACCCACATCGACCCCCACCACACGGTCGAAGACACCGCGATCGCGCTCGGTCAAGCAATCTGCTCGGCTCTTGGTGACAAGCGCGGGGTGCGTCGTTTCGGCGATGCCACCGTGCCCTTGGATGAGGCGCTCGTGCAAGCTGTGGTCGACATTTCGGGTCGGCCCTATTGCGTCCACACCGGGGAGCCCGAGGGGCAAGAGTTCGTGCCGCTGGGCAACGATGGCTACCTTGGCTCGCTAACTCGCCACGTCTTTGAGACCCTCGCCCACCACGCGCAGATCGCCTTGCACGTGCGCGTGTTGGCTGGTCGCGACCCGCACCACATTGTTGAGACGCAGTTCAAGGCGGTGGCCCGGGCCTTGCGAGACGCCATCGCCATCGACCCGCGTGAAAGTGGAGTGCCCAGCACTAAAGGGGCCTTGTGAGGCAATCCAAGCGCGTGGTGGTGCTCGACTACGGATCGGGCAACGTTCGTTCGGTTGTGCGCGCTTTAGAGCGTGCTGGAGCCGACGTCGTACTCACTGCGGATAAGAAACAGGCGCTGGACGCCTATGGGCTCGTGGTGCCGGGTGTGGGGGCATTTCGTGCCTGCATGGACGGGCTTGCGGCTGTCAAAGGCCCCGAGATCATCGGACGACGCCTAGCTGGCTCACGTCCAGTCTTGGGCATCTGCGTGGGCATGCAGGTGCTGTTCCAACATGGTTCTGAGCACGGGGTGGAGACCGATGGGTGCTTTGAATGGCCCGGGAAGGTCGAGCGCCTTCAGGCTGAGGTGATCCCTCACATGGGGTGGAACAGTGTTGAGGTGCCCCAAGGGTCGCAACTGTTTGCTGGAGCCGAAGGCGAGCGGTTCTATTTCGTGCACTCCTACGGCGTACGCCGCTGGGAGCTAGTCACCAACGGCCGCACCGAGCCGCCTCTGGTGACCTGGGCCGAACACGGCGGTGATCGGTTCGTGGCGGCTGTAGAGAACGGTCCGCTCTGGGCCACCCAATTTCACCCTGAAAAGTCCGGCGATGCCGGTGCCCAATTGCTACGCAACTGGGTCTCATCACTCTAGGAGTCATCTCATGCTGGAATTGCTGCCCGCTGTCGACATCGCCGGGGGCCAAGCCGTGCAACTGGTGCAGGGAGTGGCAGGGTCTGAAAAGCGTTTCGGTGACCCCGTCGAAGCAGCACTGCGCTGGCAAGACGCAGGTGCCCAATGGCTGCACTTGGTCGATCTGGACGCTGCCTTTGGTAGGGGACACAACCGCGAACTGCAGGCGCAGATCGTGGGGGCGCTCGACATCAACGTCGAGATGAGCGGTGGGATCCGAGACGAGGAGTCTTTGGAGGCTGCCCTCTCAACAGGGTGTCGACGCGTCAACATCGGCACTGCGGCGTTGGAGAACCCGCAATGGTGTGCCTCGATCATCGCCACACACGGTGATCGAGTTGCCATCGGGCTCGATGTCCGTGGACGAACTTTGGCGGCCCGCGGGTGGACGCGCGAGGGCGGAGACCTCTACGACGTGTTGGCTCGACTCGACTCCGAAGGGTGCGCTCGCTACGTGGTCACCGACGTCAACAAAGACGGCATGTTGCAAGGCCCCAACCTTGACCTGCTGCGTGCGGTCTGTGCGGCCACTCCTGCCCCGATTGTGGCCAGTGGCGGCATCACCGAACTGGCCGACCTCGAGGCTCTGATGGGGTTAGTGGACGACGGAGTCGAAGGCGCCATCATCGGCACCGCGCTTTACGAAGGCCGATTCACTCTTGAGGATGCACTCGCGCTCACGGGCGGCATCGCGTGAGCCTGGCTGTACGCGTCATTCCCTGCCTTGACGTTGATCGCGGGCGGGTAGTCAAGGGCGTCAACTTCGTCGATTTGCGTGATGCAGGCGACCCAGTTGAGTTGGCTCGCGCCTACGACGCTCAGGGGGCCGATGAGCTCACTTTCCTTGACATCTCCGCCTCGCATGAAGGCCGTGCGACAACGCTGGAGATGGTTTCGCGCACCGCTGAACAGGTCTTTATCCCACTTACGGTCGGCGGGGGAGTGTCCAGCGTCGATGATGTCGACGCCTTGCTGCGCGCTGGCGCTGACAAGGTCAGTGTCAACACCGCAGCGCTGAGACGCCCTGAACTCCTTGCTGAAATCGCCGACCGGTTCGGCAATCAAGTGCTCGTGCTTTCAGTGGATGCTCGCCGAGCACGTGACACAGAGAGCGGGTTTGAGGTCACCACACATGGTGGGCGCCAAAGCGCCGGGATCGACGCCTTGGAGTGGGTCGTCAAAGCCACTGACCTCGGTGTTGGGGAAATCTTGCTCAATGCCATGGACTCTGACGGCACCACTGACGGGTTCGATCTGGAGTTGATTCGCCAAGTGCGAGCCCACGTGAGCGTGCCTGTCATCGCCAGTGGTGGGGCAGGCGCACTTGAGCACTTCGCCCCTGCTGTGGATGCCGGAGCTGATGCTGTCTTGGCTGCGACGGTCTTTCACTTCGGCACGCTGCGCATCAGCGATGTCAAGCAGGCGCTGGCCTCGGCCGGGCATCCCGTGCGGCTCTAGCGCCGCCGTACGCTCAAAGCAATGAGCACTGGTCCCCGACGTTGAGTCGAGGCTTGTTCGGCGCCACACCCGGGAGAGCCGTCAACCCCTGAGGCGCAGCTTCCACAGCCGGTGCTGGGGCAGCCAGAGGAAATCACCTGCGCATCTATGCGACCTAGTCGCACCAACTCATCAACCACGGCGCTCACCAGATCAAGACTGTGTCCGGTCATCGTGGCAGCCTCATGCAGCGAGCCAGCCCCCTGCTCAAAGGCGCGCAACACGTCGGTGGCTGGTGCATTCACCACAGCAGTCGGCCAGCCTGGAAGACGACAACAGCCAGTGCCCACGCGATCATGAATTGCATGAGCACCCCAGCTATGGTCCAGCGCAGACCAACCTCGCGCTTTTGGGCGGCAAGGGTGGCCACACACGGGGTGTAGGCCAACAAGAAGACCATGAAGGCAGCCACAGCAGCCCCTGAGTGTCCGCCCGAGGCTTGCCCGAACGACTCGATGAGTTGGGCCCCTAACGAACCAGGTGTGTGCAAAGCGCCTGGGTCTGCCACTGCGTAGGTCTGTGCCCACGATGAGATCAGCGCTTCTTTAGCCACAAATCCGACGAAGAGCCCAGAGACCAGTTCCCACGCCCCGAAACCAGCAGGGCCAAAGAGTGGTGCCACGGCTCGGGCAAGCGTGCCGTACAACGAATCGGCAGGATCAACGTTGCCGAAAGTTCCAGACGACATGGGGATCGCTTGCATCACCCAGACCACCACGACGGTGGCCACGATGATGCCGCTCGCGGTGCGAAGGAAACCTTTGAGCCGCTGCCACGTCACCGCCGCGGTCACCCACCACGTGGGTCTTTGGTACGGCGGCAACGCCATCACCAACGGATCACTAGGCATGGTGCGCCACAGCGTGCGGCGCATTAACAGGCCGGTGCCGACCACAAGGAGCAGCGAGAGCAGGTACATCAAGAAGACGACAGTGCCAGCATGAGCGGGGAAGAAGGTGGCGGCCAACAGGAGGTAGACCGTGAGGCGAGCCGAGCACGACGTGAACGGAACCAGCAACGTCACCAAAAGTCGTTGTTTCGCGTGGGGCAAGATGCGAGTCGCAGCGATCGCGGGAACGTTGCAGCCAAATCCGACAACAAGAGGCAAGAAAGCTTGACCGGGCAGGCCAATGCGACGCATGAGACGGTCAGTGACCACTGCAGCCCGCGCCAGATAGCCGGAATCTTCGAGCATGGCCAGCAGCGCAAACATGATGGCCATCAGCGGCACGAAGGTCAGCAACATGCCGACGCCAGCAATCAGGCCGTTGACGAGCAAACTTTGCACCCAGGTGTCGCCAAGTCCGATGAACGTCAACAACCGCTCAGCGCCGGTTGAGACCGGACCAGAGAACAACCAATCCAGCGCGCCTTGAAGCGGCGCGGCAACTGTGGTGGTGATTTGGAAAACCACCCACATCATCGCCAAGAAGATCGCCATGCCGACGTAGGGCGCAGTGAGCACCCGATCGATGCGGTCACTGAGGTGTTGGCGTTGCTCGAGGTGAGCACCAGATGCCTCGATGGCAGTTTCGATCCAAGCAAAGCGATTGTCGGCCAGGGCAAGGTCGTCACCCTTGGGGGCCAATCGCGGCGCCGGAGGCGGTGACGAAAGCGACTGGGCGACACGCGAGGCTAGCTCGGCGTCTCCGCTACGTCCCCGGGGATCAGTGACCACAACGGGGCATCCAGTGCTGCGCTCGAGTGCGCTCACATCGACAGCTCCGCCGCGGCGGCGTACGACGTCGAGCATGGTCAAAGCGATCACCACACGCAGGGACTGCTCGCGCAGTTGGGCCACCAGATAGAGCGAGCGGATGAGGTGGGCGGCGTCAGTGACGACGACACAGACTGCGGGAGGTGCCGCTCCATCGGCTGCCACTAGGTCACGGGTGAGTTCTTCGTCGGGGGAGCGGGCATCGAGGGAGTAAGCCCCAGGTAGGTCGAGAAGTTCGACCTCGGTGCCCTCGACCTGCCAGAGTCCGCGACCCACATCGACCGTGGTGCCAGGCCAGTTCCCCATGGTTGCGTTGGCGCCAGTGAGCAAATTGAACAGTGTCGACTTGCCGGAGTTGGGTGAGCCCACCAAGGCGATGCGCGGGGTGCCGATTGGTGCGGAGGGGCCGGCGTCCGGGTTATGACAGCTGGGTGCTTGCTTCTTAGAACTCAACGGATTGGGTCTCCCCAGATCGCGGCGGCGCTCGCCGCGCTAACTGCGACGCGGGTGCCAGCGAAGCTCAGCAACCGACCACCTCCGTGAGTCTTGTGCTGAACGTGGACCACCATGCCTGGGCGTAGCCCCAACTCCTGGAGCCGCTGGCGCACCTCACCGGCCACATGGCTGATCTTGATCTGAGTGCCGCATGGTGTTTCCGCCAACGACGTGGCGGAAATGGGAGTCATAGATACAGGTTAGGTAACCCTAAGTTCTATTGCAATCCGAGCCACGCATGGCCCTCGTCACGTTCCCAGACCTGTCGTGGCTAGGTAGTAGCCTCAGGGCTGCCATGAATGCCCACACAGCGACCTACGACGAGCGCGCTCGTGAGCGATGGGTCGCAGAGCCCGCCAAGCGAGTCGAGGCACCCGAGCGCACTCCCTTTGAGCGCGATCGTGCCCGTGTGGTGCACTCCGCAGCATTGCGGCGACTGGCGGCCAAGACCCAGGTGGTTGGCCCCGACACTGACTTTGCCCGCAACCGGTTGACGCACTCCCTCGAGGTGGCCCAGGTTGCCCGCGATGTGGCGCATGTCTTGGGCTGTCACCCAGATGTGGCTGAGACAGCGGCCCTGGCCCACGACATGGGGCATCCGCCCTTCGGGCACAACGGCGAGGAGGTTCTCGATGGGCTGATGCATGCGGCGGGTGGGTTTGAGGGCAACGCCCAGACTCTGCGCATCCTGACGCGTCTCGAGCCCAAGTCATGGTCACCACAGGGGCGTTCCATTGGCCTCAATCTCACCCGAGCGACGCTTGATGCCTGCACGAAATACCCCTGGTTTCGCCGACCCGGGCTCGCAAAGTTTGGTGTCTACGCCGACGACGCGGATGTGTTCTCATGGCTGCGCGAAGACGTGGAGGGAGATCGCCGTTGCGTTGAAGCCCAAGTGATGGATTTCGCTGACGATGTCGCCTACAGCGTGCATGACGTTGAAGATGGCATCGTCTCGGGTGCGATCGAACTGGGCCGGTTAACGGACTCGGTCGAGCGTGAAGCCGTGTGGCAGACGGTGCGCGAGTGGTACCTCCCAGAGGCCCTGAGTGACGACCTCGACCAGGCGCTGGTGGCGCTGAGTCAAGTTCGGGCCTGGCCGAGTCGAGTTGAGCAGGGGTGGCCCACTGGCTACGACGGCACTCGCTCATCATTGGCCAGGTTGAAGAACCTCACCTCTGATCTCATCGGCATCTTCTGCGGGGAAGTGCAGCACGCGACCCAACGAGTGCATGGAGTCCGGCCGCTCTCCCGCTACGACGCTGACCTCGTGGTGCCCCAGCAGACGCTGCACCAGATCGGGGTGCTCAAAGGGATTGCTGCGCACTATGTGATGCGCACAGACGAGCGGGTGCGGGTGATGGGCCGTCAGGCTGAAGTCATCACCGAATTGTTCGAAACTCTCAACGCTCAACCGCACTTGTTGGAGCCGATGTTCGCTGCCGATCATGCAGCGGCGCCCGACGATGCGGCACGCAAGCGAGTGGTGTGCGACCAGGTGGCGTCGTTGACTGATGGTGGCGCGCTCGCCTGGCATCAGCGAGTTTGCTGATCGCATAGCCCGGGACGACTAGCCTTCGGCACATGCGATTGGTCAGACGTGCGCTCTTTGCTCTGCTCGTGGTGGTTCTTGTCGCGCTGGTAGGCGGCTATTGGTACGAGCGACCTATGTTGCTCACTGGCACCGGCTATGCCGCACACAATGCGTGTGCGGTGACCAATGTCGCCGGGCGCGCCAACCCCGAAACTGACTTGCCCCCCAACCCACTGGTGCCGGTGTTGCGCAGCAGCGCCTCGGGTGAGAACGGGGTGCAAGGGTCGGTTCTGGGCGTGTTGGCCCGTCAAACTTCGTGGTTCAACGAAGGCTACGGCTGCACACTGGCCGAGCAAGCCCCTGACCTTGGCGTGGCTACCGAGGTGACCAAGCCGCACAAGTTCTTGACGACTGGTGAAGTCCCGGTCCCTGCCGAACTCCAGGCAGCAGTGGACAAGGCATTTGGTGATGGGCTCTCGGCTAAGGACGCGAAAGCGTTGGGGACTCGCGCGATTGTCGTCGTACGCGATGGCGAAATCATTGCCGAGAGATATGCCAAGGGGTTCTCCCCAGACACCCCGCAGTTGGGCTGGTCGATGAGCAAGAGCATCGCGAACCTGTTCATCGGTCGCTTGGTCCACGAAGGCAAGATCAAGATCACCGACAGTCATTTGCGCAAGGAGTGGACTGACGAGCGCGCCAACATCACCATCGAAGACCTGATGCGGATGACTTCGGGACTGTCGTGGGATGAAACCTACGACTTGGGCACGCCCATCACGAAGATGCTCTACATCGAACCCGACATGGGGAAGTACGTCGCATCGCAGTCGCTTGCCCACCCTGTGGGGTCGTTCCAGCAGTACTCCAGCGGTAGCACCACGCTGATGTGCGACATCGTGACCGACAAGGTGACCGACGGCAGCGCTCATGCCAAGGCCGACTTGGTGCGCACCGAACTTTTCGAGCCACTGGGACTCACGACAGCTGTCTTCGAGCCAGACGCTGTCGGCACCCCTGTGTGTAGTTCCTATCTGTGGGCAACCCCGCGTGAGTGGGCCGCGCTAGGTCAATTCGCTGCTGATAATGGCGCCTATGGCGACCAGCTTTTGCTTGACGAGAACTGGATTCATCAATCGAATCTGGCGAAACCTGTCGACAAGTTTGAGGAAAACAACTACGCGGCTGGTTGGCGCGCCAACCTCACTGCTGATGGTGAACAAGTTGATATGCGGCTGCCATCGGATGCCTTCTGGGCTCAAGGTCATGACGGTCAGTGGATGGTCATCGTGCCCTCGGTGAATGTCGTGGTGGTGCGACTGGGCTTTAGTCCCACGACTGAGGATGAAGGCGTCTTTGACCTCGTGCATGACGTGATTGGCTAATGCGCCCACTCGTATGGCTGCCCTTCGACCCGGCTGAGCTGGGCGACGTGCCTGACGGTTTGCGATACGAGACCGTCCTGCCCTCTAGCGATGGTTCGGTGCCTGGCTCGGTGGGCGAGGTCGAGTTCTATGTCACGCCGTACCGCTTTGGGATGCCGGACCTGGAGTTTGTGGGGCACGCATCACGACTACGTGTTGTGCAGACCCTGACCGCTGGCGTGGAGCACGTGCAGGCCAAGGTGCCCGCACATGTCCAGTTGTGCAACGGGCGCGGCATCCATGACGCCTCTACCGCTGAATTGGCAATGACGCTGATCTTGGCTTCGTTGCGAGGCATTCCTGAGTTTGTCCGCGCGCAAGCGCGTGGCACCTGGGAGTGGGCGTGGCGTCCGGCATTGGCCGACAAGTCAGTGTTGGTCGTGGGCGCCGGGGCCATTGCGCAGGCTCTCAAGTCACGGCTCGAGCCGTTCGAGGCGCAGGTTCGTCTGGTGGGTCGCACCCCACGCCCAGGCGTGCATGGTCGCGACGAGCTTCCTGCACTGTTGGCTCAGGCAGATGTGGTGGTGCTCTTAGTTCCGGCCACTCCCGAGACGATCGGCATGGTGAACGCGGACTTCCTGGCCCAGATGTCAGATGGCGCACTGCTGGTGAACGTGGCTCGCGGTTCCATCGTGGTCACCGATGATCTGGTGCAGGCCCTTCACACTCGGCGTCTCTGGGCCGCTTTAGATGTCACTGACCCTGAGCCTTTGCCCGATGGACACCCGTTGTGGTCGTGCCCTCAACTGTTGATCTCTCCCCATGTGGGAGGCCCCAGCACTGCCATGTGGCCGCGCGCTTACCGCCTCATGAGCGAGCAATTGCGCAGGTTTGCGGCTGGGGACCCATTGCTCAACGTCGTTCCTGCGACTCGGTCGTAGACTCCGCTCGTGGCCGGGAGAATCAAGGAAGAAGACATCGCAGAGGTGCGCGAAAAAGCGCGCATCGACGATGTGATTTCTTCCTACGTCACCTTGCGCAACGCCGGAGGCGGCTCCATGAAGGGCTTGTGTCCCTTCCACGATGAGAAGTCACCCAGCTTCCACGTCACACCAAGCCGCGGCTTCTATCACTGCTTTGGTTGCGGCGAGGGCGGCGACGTCATCAACTTCTTGATGAAGCTCGAAGGGCTGACCTTCGCCGACACTGTTGAGCGCCTGGCCGAGAAGGTCGGCGTGCAACTTCGCTATGAGGAAGGCGGTCCGCAGCGGCCTACGGGCGGCCCCCAACGGGGGCGCTTAATCGAGGCGAATCGCGCGGCGGCACAGTTCTATCAAGAACAGTTGGCTACCCCTGAAGCCCGCCAAGCTGTGCAGTTCTTGCTCGAGCGTCAATTCGACAAAGAAGTGGCCGAGCACTTTGGTTTGGGCTTCGCGCCCCAAGGCAATGACTCACTGCTGCGGCACCTGCGTGGGCGCGGATTCAGAGACGAGGAGTTAGTGACCGCTGGCCTCGTCGGCGAGGGTCGTGGTCTTTATGACCGCTTCCGTGGGCGATTGCTCTGGCCGATCCGCGACACTTCGGGAGACACCGTTGGGTTCGGAGCGCGTCGAATCTTTGAGGATGACCGCATTGAGGCGAAGTACCTCAACACACCTGAGACACCGATCTACAAGAAGTCCCACGTGCTGTACGGCATCGATCTGGCTCGTCGTGAGATCGCGCGCACCAGTCAGTGTGTGGTGGTCGAGGGCTACACCGATGTGATGGCTTGCCATCTCTCGGGAGTCAAGACCGCGGTTGCGACGTGTGGCACCGCATTTGGTGATGACCACGCCCGCGTCGTACGTCGCCTCCTCAACGACCACGAGGAGTTCCGCGGCGAGGTGATCTTCACCTTTGATGGCGATGAGGCCGGCCAGAAGGCAGCCTTGCGAGCCTTCAGCGGCGATCAACAGTTCGTTGCCCAGACCTATGTGGCAATCGAGCCCGATGGCCTTGACCCGTGCGATGTGAGACTGCGTAAGGGCGACGAAGGGGTCCGTGACCTGATCGCCCGCCGAGTGCCGCTTTACCGCTTCGTGCTGGCCAATGTGGTCAACCGCTATGACCTTGACCGGGCCGATGGCCGCATCGATGCGTTGCGTGCTGCCGCCAAACTCGTGACCTCGATTCGTGACCGGTCCAAGGTTGATGCGTTTGCGCGAGAGTTGGCTGGGATGCTGGGCATCGACCCGGCCGATGCTCAGCGTGAGGTGCGCCGCGCATCCGCGCGGGCCACGCCGCCTGCCCAAGTCGCGCCGACTCTGCAAGGTGAGGCTGCCGCGTTACCGAATCCTCGTGACCCTCGGTTGCTGATCGAGCGCGAGGCACTCAAACTCGTGATCGCTCATCCCGTGCTGACCTTTGCCTCGATCGCTGAGGTTGACGAGGACGACTTCACTCACCCGGCTTATCGAGCAGTGTGGCGCGCGATCTTGGAGTGTGGTGGGCCGCGCGGGGCACATGCTCAGTGGGCCAGCGCTTTGCAGCAGGCTGCTGGTGAACCAGCGCTTCAATCGTTGATCAGCGCTCTGGCAGTCGAGCCGATGCCGAGTCGTAGCGAGCCGACCGCAGAAATGGCGTCGGAGTACATCTACCGACTTCAAGAACTCACCGCCCAGCGCCGCATCGCTGATCTGAAGTCGCGCTTGCAGCGCACCAACCCGGTGGATGAAACCGCCGAATACAACAAGATGTTCGGCGAACTCGTTGCCCTCGAGCAGCATCGCCGCAACCTGCGTGAGCTAGCTATGGGGGAGTCGTGAAGTTCTGGGGTGCACCTCGCGCCATTGCCGCTCGGGTCGCAGGTGAACGTGCCTTAGCCTTCGCTGCCCTTGGTGATGACGGCTGGCTGGTCGGCACTCGTGAGGCTCTGCATGTCCTCACTGACACCGATGTCCGGGTGCCATGGGAGGCCGTGCGGTCGGCTGAATGGGACCCAGATCTTGACGCCCTTTCGGTGACCTACGTCGATGGCCGCGAGCCGGACACCTTCACGTTGAGCGACGCCGGGCGGGTCTTGGAACTCATCAGAGAGCGGGTCACGGCCTCGGTCGTGGTGCAACGTCCGGTTCGCGCGTCAGTTGCCCGAGGAGCCATGATCGTGGCGCGTCGGGCGCCAACTGGTGGCCCGATCGAGTGGTCGGTGGATCACCGCGACTCCGTTGATTTGTCCGACCCCTCGGTGGCTGCGGCGATCAGTGACGCACTTGCCCAGGCAAAGGCCGAACTCGATTAGTGTCGGCGCGCGGGTCTTGCTATCGTTTCCCCGCGCGATCCCCTGTAGCTCAACTGGCAGAGCATTCGGCTGTTAACCGGAGGGTTGTTGGTTCGAGTCCAACCGGGGGAGCCAAGCAAAGAAGACCCAGCCTTTGGCTGGGTCTTCTTGCGTAGAAACCCGATTTCAGGCTGCGTGGTCTGTGCACATCCACACTCCAATTCGCCCTCTGGTCGCTTATAGCGTCGGTGCTACTCTCGTGATGCACATCACATTCTTGGGGGCCTAGATGCCGACAATAGCCAGCAAAGCGCTCTCCACGCGGTCGAAGATCGCGCTGGCGGCGATAGGCCTCGGCTTGATAGCTCTGGTCGTCGCGCTGCTGAAGGTCCTGCCTGGTGACACAGAGGTTCCTGCGGGTCACGTCAAAAGTGAGGAGATCGAAGCCCTCCAGTCGCTGCCAATCCTGATCGCGGGTGGCCCGGTCACGACAGCCTTTCCCGAGGGGGCAGGGTTGGCGGATCCCGACCGCGTTCGCACCGTGGCTGAGCAGATTGCCACCGAGGCGGGCCTTGAAGGCTCGCTATCTGCCTTGTGGTCAGGCTTGGCGCCACAGCGATTCAAAGCGAGTGTCTGGCCGCGCGGTCAGGAGACCGCGTCGCCTACTCCCTACGCGTATCCGAGCCTGGATGAGTTCAAGAGTTCCCTCACCGATCAAGTCGTGAAAAGCCATTCCAGCGAACTGGTCGAGCTTTCTAGCCTATTTACGCTGGCCGCTCTGCACGCCTCCGATGTGCCTGGTGGGAGAAATGGCCCGTTCTTCCGCTTTGGGCTGGCTGCGGCCCAAGTGATAGCCGAGCGGGTCTCGTCAGTGACCGGCTCGTGCTCTGGTCGCCTCACCCACGCATACGTGGTGTCGTTGGGCCCTCATCCCCGTCATGAGTATCTGAAGAAGTTGTACGAAAGTGCCATTGAAGCCTGTCCGGGAGATCCCACGCCGCGTTGGTTCTGGGGCCACAGACTGATTTCCGACAGCGTTGAGCGCTACGGGCTTGACGCAATCGGGGTTAACCGGGCCTCAGCAATGGAAAGTGCAGTCGAGTTCTTTTCAAACTGGGCAACCCAAACCCCGGATTCAGCCTTGGGCCACGCTGGACTGGCAGACACTTTGCTCACCCAAGCCTTCGCATTACGCGGCCAAGGCAGTTCTCCATTCTCGGTTCGCGAGAATCTCACCAGAGCCAAGGCGGAATACCGCCGCGCGGCCTCGATCACTCCCCGTGCGGAGTTCTCGACAGGTGAGGCTAAGGCCTCGGCCATGCTGGGTGAGTCGCAGGCGGCTGACCTCATTGATCGACTCGCGCAATCACACCCTCGATCGGTAACAGTCCGGCAGGCGGCCACTTATATTCACGAGACGTTGAAAGACTTCTCGGGTGCAGCTGATCATTCGGGCGCGCAGGTAGATGCTGTTGATGGGCTGCAGTTGATGCCCTACAAGGTCGGATTCGCGGAGGCTGGATGGGTCGGGGGATTCGATGTAGCCCGAGCCGTTCTCATTGATGGCACTGAGCCGGTGGGCGGCACCGAGACGCTTGACTGGTTTGCCTTCACGCCAGAAGCAAGCGGATCCGACATGGCTTGGGAACCCTCCTGTCGAAAGATTGCACAGCGGCGGAACCTAGTCCTTGCCGGTGACCTAGCCGGGGCGCGGGCCGTCACAGTTCGCTTCAATAAGTTCGGGGATTTTGAGCACGATCCGTACATCGACCAGTTCTGTACTGATGTGGAGTACGACGCTGCCGGCTCCGTGATTGAACTCCAAGGCAAGCCGGTCGACGTTGACACAAGCTATGACGCAGCCCAAGACCTATGGCGCTATGCCGGAGATTTGACCAAGGCTAGGTCCTATGTTGACCGATGGATCCGAGCGAGCAAATCGGCTCTTGCCTATGAGCGTCTCGGGGAAATCAACGTGCTTCATCCCTTCCGTGAAGGGAACGGCAGGACGCA
>CALMMO010000472.1 GCA_937868455.1 uncultured Marmoricola sp. | reverse complement strand
ACCCGCGACCGGGTCCACTCAAAGGAACGCGACAGATAACCTGTGATGATCACGAATGCCGGGATGTGCCAGTAGTAGACGAAGTCGTAGAGCCAGTCGATGAAGAACGGTCGGGGGAGCAGGGTCCAGGCATGACCAACCACCACCGTGGTGACCAAGACATACTTCGCGTTGTCGAACCACGGATCGCGCGGTTTGGCCGGAGGCTCTGGGTCGATACGTTCGACTAATTCCTCGGCCGACTGCTCCTCGTCCACAGACACAGTGGATCATGGGAACCGAACAGAGGGGAGATCTGGGTGGAGCAATTGCCACGACGTCAGCGCATCGGCGCCTACGCCGTCGTACGACGCCAAGGTGCGGCTGGTCAGGAGATCTTGCTGACCCAGATGGCCGCCAGCACTGGGCGCATCGCCAACTACTGGACCCTGCCTGGTGGCGGCATCGACCACGGTGAGGATCCCTGGGTTGCCACGGTGCGCGAAGTGCACGAAGAGACCGGGCTCGATGTGCGGGTTACCCGCATCATCGACACCACCTCGACCCACTGGGCAGGCACCCGCGAAGACGGTGTCAGCGAGGACTATCACGGGGTGCATCTGGTCTTTGAGGCCGAGCTTCTGCCCACTAGCGAAGGAGTGGAGCCGCACGTGACCGAGCAGGACTCTTCGACCCAAACGGCTCGTTGGGTGCCGGTCGATGAGGCGCGGGGGCTGAAGCTGCTCACGGCTGCAGCGCACGTGCTTGGAGTCAGGAGAGTGCGATGAGTGAAACGATCTTCACCTATGCCGCACCTGGCCTGAAGTTTGGCCCGGGTGCTGCCCAAGAGATTGGGTTTGATCTTGCTCGTCAAGGCGTACGGCGGGTGCTGCTGATCACCGACGAGGGGTTGGTGGCTGCGGGCCACCCACAAGCAATCACTAAGTCGCTGGCAACCGCCGGCATTTGGTGTGACACCTATTCCAGCACCGGTGTCGAGCCAACCGATGCCTCCATGGAGCACGCCATTGGGTGGGCTCGCGAGCAGGCGTTGCCCGACGCGATCATCGCGGTGGGTGGTGGCAGCACGATCGACACCGCCAAGGCCGTCAACTTGTTGCTCACCAACACCGGCGAGTTGATGGACTACATCAACCAGCCCATTGGCTCAGGTCTGGCCCCGACCAACCCGCTGTTGCCGCTGGTTGCCGTGCCGACGACAACGGGCACTGGCTCAGAGTCCACGACGATCTGCGTGCTCGACGTACTCGCGCTGAAGGTGAAGACCGGCATCTCCCATGCGGCGCTTCGGCCAATGATGGCTGTCGTCGACCCGCTCTTGACCCTCTCGCAGCCTGCCGAGGTGACCGCGTGTTCGGGGCTGGATGTCTTGTGCCACGCACTGGAGAGCTACACGGCTCGCGGATATCGCTCCTTCGAAGCTAAGCAGCCTGGGCAGCGAGTGCCGTACTGCGGCGCGAACCCGATCGCAGATGTGTGGTCGGAGCGGGCCTTGGAGTTGGTTGCTCAGGCATTGCGTGGGGCTGTCAGAGATGGCAGCGATGTGCTCAATCGCGAGAATATGGCGTTGGCGGCGACCTTTGCTGGCCTTGGGTTTGGCAATGCCGGGGTGCACATTCCGCACGCGAACGCTTATCCGATCGCTGGGCAGGTGCCGGCATTTCATGCCGCGGGCTATCCCGGCGATGAGCCGTTAGTGCCTCACGGCATGGCTGTGTCGCTCACCGCCCCCGAAGCCTTCAGGTTCACCTATTCGGCCAACCCCGAGCGCCACGTGCGGGCTGCGGCACTGCTTGATCCTGGGCATGTTCATCACTCACCCGATCAGGGCCGTGATGCGCTGGCCAACGTGGTGACCGCGCTCATGCACGACATCGGCATGCCAAATGGATTAGGCACCGTGGGCTTCGATAGCGCTCAGGTGCCCGACCTGGTGGCCGGGTCAGCCAAGCAAACCCGATTGCTTTCAACGGCACCTTGTCCAGTGCACGATGACGACTTGGCTGGCATTTTTGAAGGTTCGTTCACCCTGTGGTGACCTGCAGCGTCAGACGAAACGGTAGCTGGAGCGCCCTATTCGTCTGACGTCCACAACGAAGCCGATCCCAATCGCGGCCCGAACCACCACTTAGTTGGCGTGGGCGAAAAGGCCGTCGATGAAGAGAGTCAAGTAGGTGGGTATGTCGCTGGGAGCGATGTCGGCACGGTCAAGAAACTCGGGCGTCGTCATGGCGTCCAGGAGAGTCTGCAGGACACGCACTGTGGCATCGGGATCGATGTCGTCGCGCAAGTCGCCCTGCTGTTGGGCGCTGCGCAGTAGCCGGGCCAGTGGTGCCATGCGAGCCGCGCGCGCCTCGACTAGCTCGGCCAGAAGCGCGGGGTAGTCGCGGGCTAGGTCATGCATCGCTCCCGGCGGGAAGGCTCTGGATTGTCGCGAGCCCGCGCTCAAGAACGCGTGAAGTTTGGCTTGTGGGGTCACCGCTTGGGCGGCCGCGGCGCTGCCCTGAGCCCACACTTCGTGCGTGAGGTGTAGGAGCACCTCGCGGACCAAGAGCTCCTTACTGGGGAAATGTGCATAGAGCGTGGCCTTACTGATGCCGATCTCGTGGGCCAACTGCGTCGTACTCACCGCGCGAATGCCGCGCTCCTGGAAGGCGCGAACCGCCCCCGCGAGCACACGCTGGCGCGTGGATCCGTCGAGGCTGGTGTTGGGCGTCATCGTGGCTAAAGTCCAGCCTTCGGGGCGAGCTGATAGGTGTTTTGCAGGTCGTCGCGGATCACGGTGGCGACTCCATCGACGCTCAACAGCAGATCCGTTTTTGGAACGATGGTGCGGAACTGCCAGCCCGAAGGCAGCTTGAGCCGGGTGCTCAGAGTGGCCAACGACTGTGGGTCCGGGACGTTGGTGAGGTCGTAGGTCTGCATCACGTAGACCGAGCCGTCGGGAGCCAGCAGTTGATACACAGGCTTGCCTGCCTCATAGACGAATGTCGTCTTG
>CALMMO010000471.1 GCA_937868455.1 uncultured Marmoricola sp. | reverse complement strand
TGAGCCAAGTGGCCTAGCTCGTAGAGGTGCAGCCCGAGCCGATAGTGCCCTGAGCTTGGCACGTGCTCTACAAACCCTCGTGAGCACAAGGTCTGGAGCAAACGGTGCGCGGTGGATTTGGCACAGCCAACTCGACGAGCGATGTCGGTGACGCCGAGTTCCCCATCGATGGCGAAGCACTCCAGCACATCCAAAGCGCTGCCCACCGAACGCAGACTGCCGATGGGCGCGGCAACGGACGCGCCAAATCTCTTGGGGGTCGTGGCCACCCAGACCTCGTCGTTGCGCGCTCCCATTGCGTTACCTCCGTGTCTGAGCCTCGTTGGATCTTCTTGAGTTCGCTAGCTGATCGTTCCACTCAGTGAAACGCCTAAGGCACAATGGTCGGATGGACGACAGCGTCATCGCTCGAGCAGTCAGCATTGTGCGCACCTTCGATGCACGTCACCAGGTGTTGGGCGTCTCAGAGGTCGCGCGACGTACAAACTTGCCGAAGGCGACCGCGCACCGGATGCTTCGCGAACTTGCCGTCCACAGGGTGCTCGAACGCTCCGGCAGCGGCTACCGCCTCGGCCTGCTCCTCTTTGAAGTCGGCGCCCTCGTGCCTGTGCACCACACAATTGCGGCCACGGCCCGACCCGTCATGACCGACTTGCGCGACACCACCCGCGGTCGCATTCACCTTGCGGTGCTCGATGGCACAGAGGTGGTGTACGTCGAGATCGTGGGCGAGGCTCATACCCCCATTGCCTCGCGGGTCGGCGGCCGACTTCCAGCCCACGCAACTGGGGTTGGGAAGGTGATCTTGGCCCACTCAGGTCCTGCAGCCATCGAGTCGGTCATTGCCACCGGGCTACCTCGGATCACTGCACGCACGCTGCACACACCCGGGGCGTTGATGCGGGAGTTGGAGGCAATCCGAAGCGACGGCCAGGGGTATGACAGAGAGGAGTCCCACGTAGGCATCTCGTGCGTGGCGGCACCCATCTTTGGTGCCGATGGCAACGTCTTGGCCGGACTGTCGATCACAGGTCCAACGCGCATGATCGACCCAGATCGCATGGGGTTGGCGGTGCGTACTGCCGCGCGAACCATCGGCCGCCAGGTCGCTGGGTCTTAGCTGGACTAACTCAGACATGTCATGAGGGTGGGAGGCAACTGCCCCGCCACCCTCATGACGTGCGTTGATTACGTGCTGACGGTGGTGAAGCGCTCGTTGATCTCGCGAGCGTGATAGAAGATGCCCTTGGCAATCTGGTCGGGCGTCCACTTGTTGATGGGCCGGTCACGGTAGGCCGGGTAGCCACCTG
>CALMMO010000470.1 GCA_937868455.1 uncultured Marmoricola sp. | reverse complement strand
GCGGATTCGGCAATCGACTGCGCTAGACCTTGGGTGCGCTCGATTGCGGCGTCGGTCTCACTCATGGGTCAGGCTGCCTCATATTCGAGGTTGATGCTGAGAATGTCGCCGTTAGCCCACGTCCACGGAGCAGCCGACCCCACCGTGGTGCCGTCAGCGGCAACGATTTGGAAGGTGGTGGGGCTTCTCAGGATCGCTGCACCGATGCGGTTGGCTGATGCCGATGTGTCGCGCATGGAGGCGGACCCAAGGTTGACGTACGTCGTGGTGCTGAACACAGAAGCGACTGGAAGCGTGAATGTATAGGCACCCGAACCAATCGTGGTCGTAGATCCAAACACCAGCGTCAAGTTCACAGCGATCGACTTACCTGTCATGTTGACTCGGTTGTTCAGCACACCGTTACCCAGCGTGGGGTTCGTGGTGGCAGCAGTCCATGTGGTGGCCGTGTCGGACCATGCAGCCTGAAGGCCGCTGATCGCGTCACGCACCTCAGCGTTCATGATCGCAGCCGTCAGAGTCTGGCCTGAGGTGTATGTGGCAGGGGTGGTGTTCAAGCTCATCCGAGCCTCCAATAGTCGAGTTGGCCATAAGCGCCGTTGTCGAGGACTAGCCCTGAGTCGAGCGGCGAAGTGTTGAGCACCATTTCCCAGGCATCCACTGAGATGGACTCGCTCCAACCTTCAACAAAGAGGGCGACGTAACCGCTCGGCGCTTGGGAGGGCAGGCCGGTGATGCCGATGAGTGAGCCGAGTTCGAGCGCCTGAAGCTGTTGGGTGATCGCGGCTGTTTGAGTGAGCAGGTCCAACGTCACCGTTGAGATACGGGGCGCGGGGGTGCCGTGGGTGTTCACCAGCCAGGCCGCGGCGTCGTAGGCGTCCGTGTCGTTGGTGAACAACAACTCCGCATCGGTCGCGTACTCGTCGTACGCCGCGATGCTGGCGGTGTCTTGGAAGGTCTGCGCTGCACCAGCCGGACGATTTACCGTGGCCTTGTTGATGAGCGCCTGGGTGTCGGTCGTGAAGGTCACGTCCTCATCGAGGGCGTTGGCATCCACTAGGGCTGTCCATGTTGGCGCGTTGCGGTGGCTTCGAGTGTGAAACACTAGTTGCCCCGAGCCGTTGATAAACACCAGGCCACGCTCGGTCGCAGCCACAGCCTGCATGGCCGCGATTGGTGAGAGTCCAGTGGTGTCCTGGTGAGCAACAGAAGTAACAGAGCCGGTCTCCAGAGCGAGGTTCGTGATGCCCGCCCAGGTCGCGATCCGCTGGATGCGCCCGTTGGTCGAGTCGGTGATGAAGCCGGTTGTGGCGGCGGCAACTAGAGAGGACCTCTCGCCTGCACTCAGCTCTCGACCCCAGAGCATGAGCCGAGATATCGAGGCGCTCGCCATGTTGGAGCCCGTGGATGCTGAGCCGCCTAGGTCGAGTTGGTAGATGCTCGGGACTCGAGTCGAGTTGGTCGCGTCGTTGGCTGTCAGCGAGAGTGTGTCGCTATCAACCCCGGCCATCACGTTAAATGCGCCAGCGATGCCGAAGCCGCCGGGGTACTCGTTGCAAACAACCAGGATTAGGTGGGGGAGTCCGTCGCAGATATTGACGGTGCCAGCCGCGGTGAATCCCGCCCGGTACGCCGACTTGATCTGGAGGTAACCAGCGGCGGTGCAGCCAATCTCCAGGAGTGGCGTGCCGTCAGAGGATTCCATATCTGGCCGACGCAACCGAATCCACGACTGAGCGGCCACGGTTGAGGAACTCACGACAAAGGCAAAGGTGGTTGAGAAGAGCTGGAGTTGCTTCGCGGTGTAGCTCGCGGTCAGGTATGGCCCCGTCGTTGCTGATGCCCGCTCGAAGGTCGCGGACGTGCTCGGCTCGGTCGCCGGACCTGTGCCACCCCCGAGGGTGAACGTGCCCCCGGTGCCACGTTGAGCGAGTGCGAGAGTCGGCCAGCCGTTACCTGTGCGGTCCCCACATGACGTAGCTCCTTCAGGCTCATCGAGGGGGTAGTAGATGTCGGGAGCCAGTGTCGTCACAGCCTGCGTCAGTACGCCCGACAAGCGCCGCCGACTAAGTGCAGCCAGTGAGTCAACGGCGGTCACGGTCATCGTTGACATTGCCGTCGAGCCACGACCCCAGCCAGTGCGCATCGCGGTGATGGTGCCGGTGAAGCGGTTGGTCGTCACCGCGTTGGCAGTCGCAGTGACGCGGATAGGCAGGCCAATCGAGAGCGTCGGGATTGAGTCCGAGATATCTAGGGTGAAGTCCAGCGTGGACGGCTGAACCTCACCAAACTCGTCCTGCCGACCCCGCGTGACCTTGACCTCGCCCAACACCTGGGAAGTGATGTTCGTGGCGTACGTCGAGCCCGTGAGGACTTGGAGCGTGGGTGCAGACATTAGGCCAGCCCGAGTACTGCGCCACCAAGCTCGCGCTTGCGTTTGAGTAGCTTCTGTTGGATGACGCGGCCATCCTCAGTCTTGACGATCACCTCGATGGTGTCGTGCTGAGCGCTGGCAGCAAAGGGTGTGCGCTCGGAGCGGATCGGACGACCACCAGAGACCATGTTGCGGTACACCTCGTTCGGCAAAACCATGCCGTCCGACTTCGGTACGTAGACCTCGGGGCCTTCTTCGCCAATGACGTACGCCGTACGTCGATCAACCGGGCCACCCTTGGCACGCATCTGCGCCAACTCGGCGGCGTTCTTGCCACCCTGGGCTGAGCCGACCTTCTTCTGCATCACCGTCACGGTGATCTTCTTGTCGTGTAGCTTCCCGAGTGCGCGAGCTAGACCCAGTGCCCTCTCAGCCGCGCGGTCCATTGCAGTGGCAGCCTTCTTCGCCCACTCAAAACCCGGGACGTTGGACAGGCCGCGCAGCATCTGCGCCCACATGTGCAGCAAGCCAGCGATCACGGTGATGATGAACTTCACGGCGGGGGTGATCACCTTCACCAACCATTTCCAGGCGGCTCCCAGCGCGTGCAGGGCAGGCTTGGCAGCGTTATCCCACAGCCAACTGATCGCAGCACCCACAGCCTTCATAGCTCCCTGCACAATGGCGCGGAACGTGGCGCTGTGTTGGTAGGCGTAGATCAAGCCAGCCACAAGTGCGGCGATGGCAATAACGACGAGGCCGATGGGGTTGGCGCTCAGTGCGGCGTTCAAGAGCCACTGTGCAGCGGCCATGGTCTTAGTTGCAGCCGACGTGGCAACCATGGCGATACGGCTGCCAATCGTTGCGGCAGTTCCAGCCTCGGTGGCCGTTGCGGCGGCGGCTTGGCGGGCGGCGTAGATCTGCATGATCGTGCCCGTCACCATCGCAATAGCCCCGGCGGCTTGGAGTGCGGGGCCAAACTTCCCAGAGAGTTCAGCGGCGGTGTCCACCAGGCCGGTCTTGACTCCCTTGATTTTGCCCGCGTAGGTGTCTGTGGCAGCGGCGGCGGTCCCGCTCAGCTTGGCGGAAAGCTCGTCCATCGCTCGGCCAACGTCCTTGGGGCCCTTGGGTGCTTCAACGCCGTACTGCTTGAAGATGCGCGTGTTGCCGTTGAGCGCCCGGCCAATCAGGTCAGTCGCGCCCTGCAAGCTCATGTGCTTAGAGGCAGCGAGGTCGGCAGCAAGCCCCATGTACTGCAGCGCCTCGTCGGCACTGCCGGTCTGTTGAGTCAGGGCTGCCAGCGACCCTTTCGTTTCGTCGTCGCTGATTCCAAGACGCTGATTGGCAGACACGAGAGCGTCGATGCGCCCGGCATACTTGTCGAGCCCCTCACCGGTCGCCTCGATGGCTTGCTTGATGCGGTTCTCGGCCTCGACATTCTCGGAGCCGAACATGCTCATGGCGGCACCAAGGCCAGCAACAGCAGCCCCGCCCGCAATCATCTTGGTAGAGAACTTGCCGCTCGAAGCGACCACTTCATCAATGCCCTCAGAGACGCGGCCTAAGAGGTCACCAACAGGGCCACCAATAGCTGAGCCAATCTTGCCGACCGAGCGACTCACAGCCGACGCGGCACGCTCAGCCTTTGTCGCGGTCCCTTGGATCGCCTTCGATGCTGACCGGTCCTCACCAAAGATCAGGTAGCGCAGCGTGACATCTTGACTCATCAGCGCTCCTTCATTGACTTGATGTATTCATCGACCGAATGGGCATACGCGCGCCACTCACCCAGGCGCAGATCCCACACGTTCCATGGGGTGATCGAGGGCCAGACGCGGGTGAGAGTGACTAGGCGCGAATAGACCTCATCGCGCAAGTCGTCAGGGGTGGTCAGGTGCGGGGAGCGACGGCCTGAGGCGAACCCTTGGGCCGCTTCGCTTTTCCCGAACCGCCAGCCTTGGGCTTGCGATCCTCAGCGTCCGGCAGCGGCTGGAAGCGTGAAAGTGGGAAGTCGAGGACCTCACCGAAGCTCACTCGCGTAGTGAAGTCGCCTTCGTTGCGCAGCTTGCGGAGCTTGGCCAGCCAGATAGTCACGGCCAGCATTTGAGCGCCCTCGGGGTGCTCGGCAGCTTCCTTCTTCGACAAGCCCTTGAAGGCGCTTGCCAGTCGGGTGATTTCACCCAGCGTCACGGACCAGCCCAGGTCGCGCGTCTCCACGTCGACTAAGAGCAGGTCACGCAGGGTGACATCCTCGGGCGTACCAAACTCATACACTTCACCTTCGAGCCGAAAACGCGGCATTAGGCAAGCCTCCCGCCAACTGCTTGGGCCGCGCGCTGCATCGCCTTCATCACTTCGTCAGTGATCTCTTGGCGACCCTCACCGGCAATCTTGAAGAAATAGGGGTGCCCGTCCTGGCTGACAAACTTGCTCGTGCCAAAGACGGGGTGACGAAACGATGGGGTTTCCCAGACCTTGCCCATGCGGCGCTTGTTCTCAGGCAGCGCTGAGCCGCCTTGAATGATCCGCACACCCGTGTTCCGGGTAGTGGTCGCAATCTGAACCCTGAGGCTTCGAGCGATCTGGTCACGCATCCCGGTGTTCTGTTTGTAGGACCCCGAGCGAACCTCGTCCTGCATCCGCTGCATCACCGTCTTGGCTGATGTGCGGATACTGCGTCGAAGCTCCCGAGTCAGAACCTTGTCAATCTCACCGGCAGCCTTCATGACCTCGCGGAAGCCCTGAGGATTGACCTCGAACACCAGCGAGCCGGTGGAGTTGCCCCCACCGACTGCGGCGCGGCGAGAACTCACAGCGCAGTGTCCGCCGTGCGGGTAACGAGCCAGATCGGCTGAGCAGCGGTCAGGTTGTCGAGTGCATCGAAGTCGAGCGACTGCACGATGATCTCGCCACCGTTGGCCTTCGGAAGTTCGCCGTTGAACCGGATCTCGGGCAGCACCAGTTGGAAGGTCTCCAGGCCGGTTGAGAGCGCCCCGGCAGTGAAGGTCAGAACCACACAGACGCCCGTGTCGTTGAGGATGGCGTCGCGGTAGGTGCTCTGGTCGTACTCGATTTCGAGTTTGCCGCTCACAGTCGGCACGCCTGGTTTCTGCTGGCTCTTGCGCCCAGCGCCACCGAACGTAAACCGATCCTTGACGACGTTGCGGCTGATCTGGACGTTGCCCGAGCGCACGTTCGCGGTCGCGGTGACAGCCGAAGCGAGAGCCGTAGCGGTTGGGGCGGTCAGGGTGCCGGTTGAGACGGTGCCGCCTGCGAAGTGGAAGAGGTTCACAGGTGCGGCGGGGTAAGAGGGTGCGGCGTACGACTGAGCGGTCGTCAAGTCGGCAGCATCCACAGAGACCTTTGCGGTGCAGATGTCACCGTTCGGGAAGTCAAACTCAATGCCATCGACCGTGCAGCCCAGGAAGCTATACGCGTCCACGGTGCCGCCGACCTGAGGCAGCCCCTTTTGGATCGTCAGCGACGGCTGGGTGTCAGCCAAGGTAAAGACCTGCTGATAGGTAGTGCCGCCCACCAGGGTGGAAGTGCCAGCGCCAAAGAGCCCGTTCCACAAGAGGCCGAGCCCCTTGGACGCAAGCTCGACACTGAAGTCGCCACCACCATCAGCGGTCGGGACAGTACGACGGCCTGAGCGGGCCAGGCGTGCGCCAGTGCGCAGACCCTGGCCTTGCTTGACGTTCTTGTTCCAACCGAGCGACTCGTCGGTGAACTCCAAGAACCGCGTGGGTGCGGCGTAGGTCCTGAACGTTGACTCGGTAGCGAGACCAATCGAGCAATCCTGGGCAGTAGCCATGACTTACTTCTCCTTCGTGGTGGCCACTACGGCCTCATAGTTGCCGACCTGCTCCAGCAGGGCTTCAGCGATCGCGGCGTCGACGGTGAACTCCTCACCCTCGGCAAGGTCGCGGCCAATCAGCGGCAGATAGATCGCGCCGATGGGGTTGGTGTTCTTCAGGGTGACTTCAGCCATGAGTGGGCTCCTAGATCCGTCCGTGGTAGCTGATAGAGAAGGAGATCAACGCAGCAGCGCCCATATCGCCCTGCATCTGTTGAAGATTGATGTCGGTGCCGAACTCAGCGACGATCACGCCGCTCACGCCCAAAGTGGGGTCGGCTCGAAGTAGGTTCTCGATAGCGGCCACCATCACGGCACACGCATCACGAGCTTGTTTCTGGTTCCCGTCGCCGTTCCAAGAGGTGGCAACCAGAGAGACCGTGCCCCGCTCATCACGAGCGCGACCAGCAGCGTGTGCCCACGACTGTTGAGCGCTCGCGGCTGCCTCAGGGCGTCCGCCGTCGAGCGAGAGCGGGTTCTCTGCACCCACCATCAGCACGTCGCCAGGCTCGGAGAAGTCCGGGCCGAGACCGTCAATCACTGTGACGTTCGGCAGTGCGGCCTTCGCCTGGGTGACCAGCGCGTCGATGACAGCAGGGATCAGTGAAGTGCTCACGCGAACCCAAGCCCCACGTAGGGGTCGATCAGTTCAGTAACAGCTGAGGGCATTGAGTAGCCAGCAAGCACGGCGCCTTGAGGCTGTTTGCCGAAAGGCCCACGCTGAGACTGCTGCCACAAGTGGCGGGCCATCTCTAACACGGCCAGCCTCACGTCAGCGGGCAGCGTCGAGAAGCCGTGCGTATAGGTGATGACCTGTCCTGCTGTAAAACCGGCGTCGAGCGAAATCACGCCCGCATCGCCGTTCACTGTGCAGCCGGTCGGGCTCGTCACCTCCACAATGCGCGTGTGCGGCAGGACGATCGTCGTACCGCTCGCCGGCGCCGCGTAGGTCGCGCTGGCCGGAGACAGTGGACCCACTCGCACTGAGACCGCCGCGACGGCAGCGTCGAGGATGCCTTGCGCTGCGTCGTTTTGGTCGGAGGAAGTCAGGCCGATGTGGGCCTTGAAGTCCTCCAAGTCGATGGCCACGGTTAGCCCTTGGCCTTACGGGTCCGCTTGGGCGTCGCACTGCCCTCGACGGGCTCGACGGACTCAAACAAGTCTTCGCGACCAAGGATGACTTCGTGAGTGTCCTCGACCTCTTGACCTGCTCCAATGAACGACTCAGAGCCGTCTTTACGGGCCGCAAAGAATGAGACTCGTGCACGCAACTTGCCCATGTTGAGACCTCTCTACTTGTGGTGATTGCAAAGCAGGCGCACCTACTCGAGGTGCGCCTGCCTGCATCAATTGGTTATGCGATGGCGAGAACGCGGAATGCGTTGGTGGTAGACGCATCTGCGCCAACTCGCCAGAACGCAAACCAGCCAGCTTGGCCGGTAGGCCGCTGGTTGGCACCCTTCACCAAGGGTTCGTAGAGCACCGACATGCCGATGCGATCTACGATGTAGTACTGGCTGAAGTCACCCAGAAGCAGGTTCTTGGAGCCAGTCGAGGTGGTACCAACCATCGTGGTGCTCTCGTAGATCGGCGCACCCAACAGTTCCTCGGGTTGACCCATGCCAAGGTTGGCCCAGAAGGACGAACCGCCAGCGGTGTCAAACTGCCGCGTCTTGTTGATGATGGCCTGGTTCGCAAGCCATGCAAGCGACGAGCGCGGACCACGGAACCGAGCAGGCAGTGCCGCCTGGGTGTTGTAAACGTCACCGACTGCGTAAGTCGCCGCAGCAGCTGACGCCACGGTCGTAGCAGCAGGCACAACACCCTTGGGCTGTCCGGTACCAGTGCCGGTAGCAAAGGCAGCCTCTTCGAGGCGGTCCTTGGCATCGGCCAGCAAGTCAGGCAACTGGACGGAGAAGTCCGAGTCCTCCAGAACCTCATAGTTGCCGTAGAGCCACGCAGAAGCCTTCTGCGGGGTGATCTTCAGGTTGCCGAAGGTTGGGGAGTGGTCGGAATCTTCCGTGCCTTCTGCGAGCCAGCCCGCGTTGACACCAGCTGAAGTAACACCGTTCCAGTCGTTGGTAGCGGTGGTCTTCACGTTGGAGATCTGGCGGAACGGGTTCGCTGAGCCCGCGTTGGTCAAGATGATGGTCGGGTCCAGTGTGAACGGGACCAGGTAACCACCGTTGGCAGACGTGAGGCTCAGTGCGGCTCGTGCGGAGTACCCCTGAGGGTCTTCGAGGTAGCGCTCGAAGCTCTCGTGGTAGTCCTCAGAGCCGGTCTCCAAGATATGCCGTGCAACAGCATCGGCGGTCTTCTTGGAGAGCGAGTGGCGTGCGCCTTCGCGCTTGCCTTCGAGCATCCGGACGACGTGCTGCTTGGCATCGTCTTCCATGCGCTCGGATTGCTCCACGACATCCATCGCGCGGCCACGAAGTTCCTTCGGGTCGATCAAGCCCGCGCGTACGCGGTCCATCTCGGCAAAGGGGTCCTTGTTGGCGCGGTTGATGATGACCTCGGGTGCGGTCGCCTCACGGTTGTGTTCGTGAAGTGATGCGCTGCGAACCGCCTCGATCTTCTGAGCGCGCTCAGCGAGACGATCGTGGTCAGCCTTCTTGGTGTCCCATTCGGGGATGATGGACTCCATGCGGGCGAGCTGCTCATCGGTGGGAGTCTCAACCTGCTCCAGGTCGAGAATCTCGGAGCGCAGCGTCTCCAACTCGGAGGCCAAGGTTTCGAGCTTGGTGCTCATTACTTGATTCCTCTCTCAGTGTTGACAATCGCCAACGCGAACTGGTTGACGACCTGCCGAGCGGAGTGACCTTGACGGGTCGGCTCTTCGACTGGAGCTGCCTCGGGCGAGGCGCTCAATTGGTTCGCCGGCTCCAGTGGAGTGGCGAGCCCAAGCATTTGGCGCAGGCGCTCCTGGTCTTCCTGGCATGCGCCGAGCGCATCGAGGAAGGTGGAGATGTTGCGGGTGCCGAGAATTGCGGCCTCGGCGTAGGCGGGAAACACGGTGGGTCCGTACTCGCGCATCGCAACCTCGGTGCGAGTGATCCGCATCAGGTCGCCGCGCTTCTTGCCTGGTGTCCGTTGAGACTTCACAAACCGGCCCGAGAACGACTGTCCCTTGATGGCTCGCTGCTTCACCGCGTCCAGCACAGAGTCAGCCAGTGGGTTGTCCAGGTAGCGCGTAACCGTAAACACGCCCCGGTCGTCCTCCCTCACTTCGAGAGGTACGCCGATAGGGACCGACAGAGCGCCATCCGGGGTGCCATAGAGGGTTCGAGCGTGGTTATAGAACACACCGAACCGGCCCATGTTCTCTTGGATGGTCTTGGTAAAGGAGCCGCGCGCCAGGTCCTCGATGTAGTGCCCGTCTTGGTCTCGGATCTCTGCATCGACGTTGAACGCGGCGCAGTACGCCTCGACCGTTCGCCCATCACCGTCGGCACGGATACTGATGTCGTCAAACGCAAAAGCTCGCATGAAGTCGCGAGCGGCAGGCTTACTCATGCCGCCTCCTTGGGTGATTGGCCGGGTGTCTGCATCTGCACCGACACAAGGCCGGAGTGCTTCAAGAGGGTTATGTCGCCCGCTGAGAGGGCGAGGGTTACGGACTCGGGAGTGAAGCCAGCGACAACGAGAGCTTGTGCCGCCTCAGCTAGAACCAACATCGCGTCGGCGCGTTCTTTGTCGCCCTGCTGAAGGGCTGCGACCTGCGAGATGTCGTACCAAAGCCGCGCGCCCGGGGGGACCACGACGAGCTTTGAGAGCGCGGTGGCTGCGCCGCGCCAGTTCGGCCTCATCGTGATGTCACCGAAGCGCCGCATGGCCTGCTCGTAGTTCGAGTAGGTGGCAGCGGCCATGCCCTCTTTCAGGCCAGCCACGATGCCAGGCACACCGCCAGCAACAGCGATGCGGTTCTCACCAGCCGCTTGCACGGCACTGAATTGCATCTGCTCGAACGTGTTGCCAAGAACACTCGTGTCGGCCCCCTCGTCCAAGACCAAGGTGCGGAAGGCGTTATTTACGCCGCCATGCCGAGCCTCGATCTGATCCTTCAGGCGTTCCAGCTTGTCGCGGCCAATCTGCTTGTCGTACTTGATGAGCAGGTTGGGGGTTGCAGCGTTGGTCAGATAGGCCCGTTTGTAGTCGGTCATCTGAAGGTCGGCGTCAATCTCACGCAGGACCGGGGTCAGCCACGACATGCCTCGGAAGTTCGCTATCGGGTCGGGGATGGGCGACCAGTGCGCGACTTCATCGACGGGGTAGAACGCGGCAGAGCGGTGCTCGCTGGCGGGCGGGTCGTAGACGTAGCCCACGACTTGCCTGACCTCGGTATCGCTGATCGGATCGATGACAATCTCAGAGACGATCGTGACCCAATCGGGGCGCAAGCGTTCAAGGTTCACGCCCGCGTCACGGATGTAGGCGTTTCCGGCGAGGGAAACGTCTTGCTCCATGCGAGCCAGCAGCTCAGCCGTCGAGCCACCTGGCCACGGGACTTCGAGCTTTGCAAGTGCAGGAGTCCCAAACAGCGACTTGTCAGAGAGGCGCTGGAACTTCAGTTCGGCTTCAGAGAACAAGCCCAGCCGAGCCAGCACCACCCCGAAGACAACGCCCGAGTTCTGGTACGCAGCAACCGAGTTCGTAAATGACGGAAGGATCTTCTCGTTGTCTGGTGACCCGAAGGCAGTCATCAGAACCGAAGCGCCAGACGCCTTCTGCTCGCTGTAGGTACTGCGACCCAAGATCGCATCCAAGAGCCTCATGCGCGCCGCGCCAATGCGACCGCGACGAGTTGCCCACCAGCTGCGACGAGCGCCAATGCGGGCAACAGCATCCACAGGCCGGTCAGCAAGAGAGCCTCACCCAACACAAGGAGGACTGAAAGCTTGACCACAGGGCCTCCCTAAAGAAAGTAAGCGGACGGCTCAACACGAGCCTCCAAAGCGGCATGCAGAGCGAGAGTTATGGATTCGAGCGGGGCCACGTCGGCCTCGGACGCCTTGCGCCCAAACACGCGACGACCGTCGCCCACCGAGCGCCATCGCGCCCCAATCACTGAGGCGTTCAGGTCGGCGTCACCTGGGTGAGCGAGGCGCTTACTGGCCACACGGTCAAAGATTTCTGAGCACGCCTCGACATACTCGGGCAGTCGGTAGCGCACCACGCGCCCACCGAGTGACTCCACGGCGTCAGCTAGCGACTCACCAGACGGTCCGCCGATATCGACAGTCACCGCAATGTCTAGCGATCGACTGAGATCGGCCACGAAAGGAGCGACCCAATCAACACCGTTGCGGCGCTCGACCAAAGACACCAAAGGCAGCTCGTCATCGAGGAAGCCACAGCCGCCAACCGACGCGCTATCGCGGTCCTTTGAGATCGCGGCACCAAGCGTCCGAAGGTCTGGCATCTCACGAAGGATGCGTTCGCAGGCTGCCCAGTTACCCAAGGCAGTCTCTTCGCCCTCGCGAGGCTTAGGTTTCCACTGGTTCAGGAATGCACGAGAGAAGTCCGAGAGTTTGTTCTCCCGAACCGCCTTGTCGTACTCGGCGCGAATAACCTCGATGCGGATCGTGTGGCGCTTGCAGTCACGAAGACAGTCGGGACGATGAACGGCAGGCATGCAATCAAGCCAGACCGACTCATCGCCAGGCTCGGCGTCCTCAGGGGCCGACCACTCGAAGTAGGCGAACCCTTTCCTGACGCCGTTCACAACCGCCTTGCGACCGATCTGCACCTTGGCCCACAAGTACGGCGATGAGTCCGACCATCCAGCCGTCGAAACAGCACCAAACTGCCGGTTCCGCCTCGTCACCATCGCGGGCGTAAACGCTTGCTCGAGCCGGTTGTCAGGCTGAGCAAAAGCCTCGTCCACATCTGCGCTATCAAGAGTCGAGCCATGACCGGACTTCTCCGTGCCGGACTCGACCGCCCACACCGAACCGTTGGGGTAGCGAATGTCAACCTTCTGGTTTCCAGTGCGCACCCTGATCTGACGAAGTTGCGGGTGTCCACGCTTCGCCTGACTGATCGCCAGCGCGTAGTCCTTCTCGAACTTCTCAGTCGCCTTCTTCTGCGTTTGGGCGGCGTAGGCAATCTGCTGATTAGGCCCAAAGAACCCCGTCGCCATGCAGCGGTGCGAGTTCTTGGCCAGCAGGAAGGTTGTCTTGCCGGACTGACGAGGGACCGTGAGCAGCCACTCGTTGTAAGCAAGCTCGCCTGTCTCTGGGTCAATCTCTAGCAGCACATCAGCGACGTACTGCTGCCACTCCATAAGCGGCTTGCCAAGCATCGCGGCCAAGATGCCGACCGCAGGTCCAAGCGTTTGGCGCTCAGGACTCCGGGGTGTTCCGAACCTCGGTGGACACGACAGGTCCAACAGGGGTTGAGAGGGCGGTATCAAGATCGCTGTCACCACTCACCCCCATGCCAGCCAGTGCGTCCAGGGTGGCGCGCAGTTCACGACTCAACGCGGCCTCCATTTGGCCTGCGCCGCCGTCAAGTGAGGCCGAAAGTCTGAATGCCAGTTGAGCTAGCGACTCGCCCATCGGGTGCTCGGTGATGAGCGCATCGATGTCACGGCGCACTTGGCGCTCGATCGCCCCCCCTTCACCCTGGGGAGATTTCTGTTTTTGTGCGGGGTCCTCGGTGGTTGAGTAATTCACGATCGCACCCACCCCCCTACGCATCGCGGAAAAAAACGAGTGCATATAGATACGGATCAAGTCAGCGTGCGTGCACCAGTAAAAAACAAGCCGCCTACATTTCTGCACCTAGCCACCCCCAACCGGAGGCAGTTGCAGAGCAACCATCTTCATGTGCCGCACTCGAACGTCGGCGTGCACATGCACAGGGATGCCGAGCGCTCGTACTCGGTGACAGAAGGTCCAGTCTTCGCCATCGTTGCGACCGTTAAGCGGCTCGTCGGCGAACCACGGGCATGGCTCTTGATACGTCTCCGCTAGCCGCTGGAACACTCGACGGTGCACCAGCAACATGCCCGCTCCGACATAGTCCACGCTGACCAGACCGTGTGCCTCGCGATGATCTAGCGGCACAGGGGAACC